>JAEOTK010000344.1 GCA_016839875.1 Candidatus Heimdallarchaeota archaeon | reverse complement strand
GATTTGTTCCCTCTCATTAAGATTCTTCTACTCATTTTGAATGTTACTGATCAGTTAAGACAAATATAGTTTCTGTAAGTAGTTCTAATATATAACATTTTGTTATTTCGAAAATAGAGAGGTAAAAAATTAGAAAATTAATTGAATGATGTATTCAATCTTATTTTGTAGTTTTTCTATCAAACAATCACTAATTTGTTAAGATGCATGAAGTTTCCAATTTGAATTTAAACGAGAGCGTCAAGAAATATAGGGAGGATTTAATTTCAGAGCTGATATTCAAGTAGAGAAGCATAATAGTTTTTCTTTACATTTTTCGCATTTCATTTTTGTTTAGATAATAATATGCTCCTATTCCTTGCAGGAAATAGACGAAAGTTACAATAAAGATGAATAGAGTATTTCCCCCTCTACGAGTAAAAGAGAATAATGGTTCTCCCGAAAAAGATCCTATTGTTACAGCTGTTCCATGTGCTACAGCAACTATCATCATAGCTAGAAAAGAATATGTGTTGATTTTTGGAAACTCATTTGAGACAAAAAAAACTATTGTATACAACAGAACAGCTGCTATGAGAAAAGCTGAACCTATGTAAATTGATTTAATGTGTGTTTGAAATCTTGTGTCTCCTGGTGAATATGCCAATACAATATATGCTAAAGAGTGAAGAATCCCGAATCCAGATCCTATTCTACTAAGTATTTTTGTGAGTTTTGATTCTTGGAAAAATCTCCATATAATAGAATAGTAAATGAGCGAATTAATTGCTAATAATGTTAAAGCAATACTATACAAGATTCTTGAAATGACATTCATTCCACCATTGTAAGCTTGAACTCTCCCCAGATCACTCAAAGGATTGAGTAAGAAATTGAAGTCAGTAGTATATGGATCGTATATATGACCTCCTGGATAATATCTTATTCCAAGACCAAAAAATATCATCGTTAATATCGAGAAAAAAGCTAAACCTAGGAAAGCGATTTGAAGTGTTTGTTTATTCTCGCATAGCTTAATCCTCATCTAATCTGCTTCTAGTCTGGAGCTTCTTAATAAATCTGTTCAGCATGTTTATTCAATTTTATTTGATTTAAGTCCGCAAATTTAAAGAATTCTTATAAGTGCCTCTACTTCCTCTCACAATATGAGCTTGACTCTAAAACTTAAATTAATAATAATAATTGGCTCTATAATAGCGGGTGCAGCAATTGTTGTTCCTACAACAGTTGTTCTCTTAAATAACGATACTATCGAGTTTACATTACTAGATAATGCGGGTGTTATGATTGAAGCTAAAGGATTACGGATTTATATTGATCCAATAAATCTACCTTATGCAAATTACAGCGATTTAAAAGCAGATGCAATTCTGATTACACATCCTCATGGAGACCATTACCTATATTCAATGGTTGAAATGCTTCAGAAAGATGATACTTTGAATGTGTTCCCTGAAACAATGGCTCAAGCTATTAATGATCATGATGGCATGGGTGTTAATCCTGGAGATACATTTATGATTGGTTCAATAGAAGTTACTTGTTTTTACATGTACACATTCGCACCAGAACCTTATGAACCCAGTCACCCTCCCGAATGCAACTATACAAGTTATATAATTGATATAGATGGATTTACTATTTTCCACGCAGGGGATGCCGGAGAACTGCCAGAGTATTCTCAACTAACAGGAACAATAGATTTAGCACTATTACCTCTAGGACCTGGATGTCAGACTATGTGCAATATGGAAGTTGTAGATGTTCTAGAAACTATAGACCCTACCTATTTTATCCCCATCCATGCAACAGAAACTGCGAGAGATAGCTTCTTGGCAGTTTATGAATCTTATTTAACTGATTTCATAGTAATCAACTTAGACAATTTTGCAACTTATCAGTTCTAATAATTCTTTCTTCTTTTTTTATTTTTGAAAAGAAATAGTTGATATCAATATTATGATTGAAACTTCTTTCCATAATGTTTATTTAAAATCTCATCCTTACTAACATATGGCTTTAGAAACTACTTTACTAGTAATAGGAGTTATTATTCTTGCTACAGCACTCTTTACTTTGATTATTGCATTTTCAGCAAGAAAAATTGATTTTGGGGAAAGAATTTTCAGACCTGGTAAAAGACAAAAAATTGTTGATCGTCCAGTTTCTCGAGATTCTAGAAAAATGTTAGCAAGACCTCCACCTGCTCCTTCTCCAGTAGCTGCATCTGAATCTTATGATAAGAAAAAAGCTAAAAGTGCAGGTTTAAGTAGACGTGCAAAAAAGGAAGAAAAACCTACATTCTTAGGAGATATCGAACCTTTAGAGAAAGAAAGAGCTAGAAGTGATGAATTTTCAATTACAGAAGATGCTCTTGCCGGTCCTGGACAACCTGTGCCAAAGGTAAAAGATGAGGAATTTGATGAAGAGATGAAAAGTGGTATTTTAGGTGAAGAAGCTGAAGAAATAGTTTCAGAATCTATTAATGTTGCAGTTGAAGCAGAATCATTATATCTCCAATACCAAACAGCTATGAGAGAATTACGTGTCAAAGAAGCTCAAGAATTTCTATCAAATGCTAAAATAATCGCTGAGCAAAACAACTTAGAACAGCTTTTGGAAAAAATTTCATCAGAGGAAGAAAGAATCTCAGAGAGTCTTGATGGTTGGGAAATACCTACAGAAGAATTGCCTACCATTACAGAAGAAGCAGAATTACCAATAGTCGATGAAGATATTGAAGGGACAAAATTCAGTAGAGATTTATCAATAAAACTACCTAAAAATATGTGTTTAGAAGAAGTCTTCAGAATGAAGATTACTCTAATTAAAGCAGAGGAATTTGATGAAGATGTAACCATATCTGATTTAGAACTAGACAAGAAAGAAGCAAAATATTTTTCGCTCAATGTGACAAAGTTAGGAGAAACAGTTGTTGAAGCTACAACAAGAATAAAAGGATTAGAAGAAGGAAGCTTAATCGTTAGACCTATTTCTATAGGAAACGTAACTGCAATTGCTCCTGCTCAACGTACTGTTCATTTTAACCCAGATCAAACTGAGATTGTTGTTGAATTCTTTTTAACACCTATTCGCTGGACTACAGATGTAGTAAATGTAATGAGAGTAGAATTTGAACAGAACTACGAGATTATTAAGACAGTTAACATTCCAGTTAAAATTTACAAAAGAAAACTAGAAGCAATGTTTGGCTTGAATCTCTCAAAATGGCATCAATATACTTTATTTATTTATTCAGCTATTGGTACCATTTTAGGACTGATAGGCACATTACAGGATAAGCTAATACCAGCTATTTCAAATTGGTTTGCATAGCTTTTTCCTTATTTTCTTTTTCTAGAAATCTACAAATAAGTGCACGGTTGCTATTATCCATTTTGCAAAGACTATTGCAGATAGAATAATAACAGAATTTGTAAAACCTGTAATAGCGGGGATACTTGCCATTTTACCGAATTCTACTAGAATTACAATTATGATTTCAGCAGAAGCTAAGCTCCCTAGTAATATAGAGATGATAGCTAGAAAACTTGACCATTTGAATCTTTCATGTAAAGAAGCTCGTATTGGGAAAATCATCATACACATAGCAAAACCAAAAATAGCTAATCCAAGGAAAGCTGAAAAATCATCAACAATCAATGGTAGTTCTAATACATCAAAAGCTGCTAGTAGAATTAAGATGTATAATATTCCTAAAATTGCTGCTAATATAGAGGAGGAATATACTATTATATTGGAAAATTTTGAAGTTTTTTCATCTTGAACTGTAGCCATTTTACATTCACTTCTTTTTGAAAATATATAACTTCACTTAAAAATTTTCTTGATTTTCCCCATAATTTTTTAATTAACTCCATGGGAAGCTAGATATATTTTAAACATAGGATTGGCAATAATTCGAACAGTAGGAATAATTTCAAGGAAGTAAAAATCAAAGACATTGTGGATAAACCATAGGATTACCATATATTTTTAAGATATTTTGATTATAGTTTGTTTTATGGAATTAGATAAGGATTTTTTCAACCAATTTGAGTACAAAGAAATAGAATTCAAAGGTGAAAAAGATGAAGTACCAGCAAAATACTTTGATGTTTTTACAATCTCTGCAGTTTTTCCTGCTTCTGCAAAGAAATTAAAAAAATATCTTCCATCAAAGAAAATGAAATTGATAAAACCTTTTCCTGGTATTTCTTTGATATTCATAATCGCTTTTGAGTACAAACACATTTCAGCTTTAGGACCATATAATGAAGTAGGAATAGGTTTTCCTTTAGTTTTCAAAGCTGGAGATCGAAAATATGAAGGAACTAAATTTATACATCTACCTGTAACAACCGAACGTGCAAGAGAGTTGGGCAATGAACTTTATGGATATCCCAAATTTGTTGCAGACATCAATTTTGAAAAAGGAGAACATACTACTAAATGTGTTCTAAATCATGATAACAAACACATTTTATCACTAGAAGTCCCAAAACTAGAGGTTGAATCACAATTAAGCGAAACTCACTCATTCACTGTGAAAAACAACAAATTGCTGAGAACAAGAGTGACTACTCAGAGTTTTAACGGTAGTAGTAGAGAGAAAGGTAAAGCACTTCTTACATTAGGTGACCATCCAATTGCACAAGAAATTGATGAACTCCTTTATAAGAATGAATCAGTAGGTCACAGCTATGAACCTAAAAGACAAACAGCTTTACCTCTAGCAGAAGAAGAATATGACTTGTGATTAAGCTAGAATCCCTTTTCCGAATTTCTTTTTATACCAAAAAAATATATTCAATTAAACTAAATTGTTGTGATTAAGAAATGAAATATGATTTCAAGCCAACATCGTTTTTGGGAAAATGCGGAAATGATTGTGGAAGTTGTCCCTTACACAAGAATAATCTCTTGACAATGGAAGATAGAATTCAAACTGCAGAAGGATGCGGTAAATACATCAATTGGAATCCTACCCCCGAAAAACTAAAAGCTTGCTCAGGGTGCCAGTCCAGCAAAGGTTTTCTCTATATTCCCAAGTGTAAGAATCGGATGTGTGCATATAATAACAACATAAAGAATTGTGCATATTGTTCTGAATTTCCGTGTGAAGATTCACCAAAGTTAGATGTTGAGAAAATAGAGAAAAGACTAGGAGGTCCTATTCCTCAAGAGGAATACAATCTATATGTAGGTCCATGGACATCTACTGCAATTCTTCAAGAAGTTAGATCCAAATTAAAACCTTCAGACATTGCGGATGTGACTCCTATGAATGCTAACCTTCGAATTGTTGAATTTCCAAGTAAGCTGGAACTAAAGGGTGAAGAAAAGAAAGCTTACCAATCACTTCACAAATTGATTTCATCTATAGAGCCACTGGAAAATCTCTCTTATGCTAGATTGGAATCACTAAAGGAAACTAGAAAATATTACTTAAGACTTCTGTGGGCATTTGGGCTTTATGGTGATTATATCTCAGAAAATGGAAATAAATATCTTCTTCTAAAGTCAGAAGCTTATTTCTCTGAGATGAAAAAAACACGTTACTTCAGTTATAATGAGATTGTTCAGAAAAGATTCTTGCATATGGCTGAATTTGGTGTTCAATTAGATATCATCCCGGATAAGAGCTTAGAGGATATCTTGACCCCGATGAAAGGAATAAGAAAACAAGGATGGAGTTTGAGAATGTCTTTCAAGGAAAAGCTTCACAATGAAATTGGGCTCAAAGCCTTGACCAATTTTGTCCAAAAATTATTCAATAAATCAGGTACTAGAGGATATACATACTTTGCTCGAGCTGATATGAGAATTATTGAATGAGATATAAGTTCTTTCAACAAGATCAAAAGAAGAAATCTGTAGCTATTTTATCCATTCTGACAAAGTTTGCTCTTCTTGAGACCATGTAACTAATTAATCGTTCTAATACAACTAATCTATAAGCATGTCCTATACATGAGGGATGACATGTTAGAGTAAAGATACACCTGTCCTCCTCTAACTCTTCAAGTTCTAATAAAGCATCGAACTGTTTCTGCCAAATCTCAAATACAGCTGAAGGAGGTTGTTGTTTTTCTTCAAAAAGAATCCAATCGTCCAAAAACCACTCTATTGGAAATTCAACGATTCTTCGATTAGACTCTGGTATTGTATATGAATGTGGTCTATCTTCATTCATTAAAGAAGAATCATAGATATATCCCATGTCTGAGATGATTCTCAGAGTATCATTAGAGAGAATCCAATATGGGGCTCGAAATCCTTTAACTTTACCTGCAATTTCTTCTAAAATCGTATTTGTCTTTTCATGAATTGTCTTTTCAACTTCGTAAGATAGTTTATCTAAATATTCATGCATGTATCCATGAGCTGCGATTTCATGTTCTCTAACTAGAATGTTACCTATAGTCTCTGGATATGTTTCTGCAACCCATCCACAAATAAAGAATGTTGCAGGTATTTCATAAGCTCTTAATAATGACAATATTCTAGGCATACCACGCTGTATTGCAAATTGTCCTTTGGATACTTTAACAGGATTTTCTTTCTGTCTTACCTGAGCACTTTCTGCATCAAGATCGAAAGTTAAACAAACAGTGAGTTCATTCATAAGCTACCAATAATATAGTTATTATTAGTATTCTTAACTTTATTCTAACCAATATTACTTGTCTTATTCTTAGAAAACGAATCTAGGGTGTTCTTTAACTCCCTTAACTCAAATTTGTAATGTTTAAATGAAATAATTGGCTTAAAACCCATTCTCTTATTTATTGAAATCATTGGAGTATTTGTGTCAATGTTTCCTGTTGAGAAATATTCTACATTCGAGAACTTTTCTTTTACGTAGAAAGCCATTTCAGCTTTAAGCCATTTTCCCAATCCTCGCTCTCTATATTCTTCCTTGACACCAGTTAGTAATTGCTCAACTTTGAAAGGAATTTTCGGATTGTATTCAATCTCAGTTAATCCACTGATTCTGCCATCTGCTTCTCGAGAAATCAACGTATACCAATGAATCCCCAAATCCTTCATGTACTCCTCTTCTCTTCTACGTGATTCCTTTGTAATCTTCGGTCTTCCTTCATAGTCTCCATATGGTTGTTGATTGATCGTTTCAGTATAGATCTGAACATATTCATCTACTATTTCTTCTGGTACAACTTCAAAGGATTCTATACTTACTCCTTCACTTTGCAATAGCATTCCTTGTTCCCTCCATTCTTTCATTAATTCCCAATCTAAATCTGCAAGAAATAATTTGATTAATGTGTTCTCCAAAACTATTTTTCCATTTAATTGTTCGAAAAGATCATGTTCATAATCAATATTTGTGGAAGTTTGAAGTGTATTTAATTCCATTTTATTTGCTTTTCTAATAATCGTTCTCAGTATATCTTTCTCAATTGCTAATCCTCTAAACTCCTTCAATACATAGATGTCAAAAAGACCTATATTCTTGTTCTCTTCATAATTTGGGCTGAACTCTGTTTCTAGTTTTAAAACTCCATAACCTACTGCTTTATTAGATTCGCTTTCTTCTGGAAAGAACAACCATCGGAAAAAATTTCTTCTAGGATTGGGTTTGATAACCTCGCTTTTACGAGCCTCTCTAGGTTCTAGTGTTTCATGTGGATTCATTTCCAGAAGCCAAGTGTCAATTATGTCAAAATAAGCTTTGAACAAATCTTCAGAAGCGATTGTTGGATTGAAGACAACTGCACTGAGGAGTGAATTATTCATGTTGGTAGAAATTTTGAGAAACTTATAAAATAATTCTTTCTCGTCATAAATTTCAGATGATTTTGGATAATTAATCCAAATAAATTTCTTTGTCAGTCCAACCTGTAGAACGTTTGAATAACATAGTAATTTGACCTAGGTGTCGAAGCTCATGATAGATAAAACCTAAGATAACTGCTTGTCTTGTTTTTTTTCCTCTAAAAGTATCTATGAATTCTTTCTCTTCTTCATGCTTTAAGAAAGATAATCTCTGCTTAATTATATCTGAATATAGAAGAAATGCATCTTTTATCTGGTCTAAACTAATTTTATCATTAGAATAGTCTTCAGGATTAAGAGCAATCTCAGGTGCTTCTAATTTTTCTCCTCCTGGAAGTTTATCCAATAACCAATGATTATTCATTAATATGTGTCTAAAAATCATTTCAGGACTCCAAGATCCCTTTTTATCAATGTAGTAAAGATGCTTCTTATCCACTTTTGTAAATCTTTCTAAAACTCTATCTCTTTCTTCTTCAAGAATTGCATATAACTGAAGAGTAGATAACATAATAGTAACTGAAATTTTTCTATATATAAGAGTTTAGAGGGATTCTATAGATTAAGCAATTTAACCATATTCTGTCCAAGAATCAAATTCTTTTCCTCTTTAGTGATTTTCATTTCTTTGAATTTGTTAATGTTATTTTCAAGGTTTTTTTCACCAAAAGGAGAATCCGAACCCAATAGGACATGATCAGCTCCAAAATGCTTTATGGCATATTTTATCCTTCGCTTTGAGATTATAAAATAAGTTGATGTATCAAAATATATGTTATTCAAGTCTTTTCCCTTTCTTTTAACAACTTCTAAACCTATGAAATGAGCTAGAATAAAATTTGTTTTAGGATGCTTTCTTGCTAATTTAACTAACTTTCTAACCTCTGGATGAGAATAAACATGAATGAAAATTGGAAGATTGTTTTTTCCTGCAAATTCTGACAATTTTATCATCTCAAGACTATCATTTGAAAAATCTGATAGACATTGATGTAGTTTTATTCCTTTAATTCTCCCAAGATTCAACTCGTTTTCAATTTCATAAATAACTCCCTCTTTCATTGGATTTACCCAATAGAAATGTATTATTCTCTCAGGATGTTTCTCCATGATTGAATTAATCAAATCATTCCCCTTTTCGAAATACTCAGTGGGAACTTCATGTTTAAGGATGAATCTATTTGCTAAAAGTAATAATCGTTTCATTTTGCTTATTGGAGAGTAGCTTATTTTTGGAATATCTGGAATTGCATCCTCATCAAGTGAACCCGGGCATAAAACTATTTTGTCAACTCCAAGTGAATCAAGAATTTTAACTAATTTGTCTGGATTACTGAAGTCACCACTTGCATGGGCATGTCCATCAATGATCAATTTTACAACCTCAAAGATAGTAATGCGTTAGTATATTTAAATTTCGAGTAAGCAAGTTCTATTTTGCGATTTTCATCAAAGTCACTAGAGTCGACCAACCGAAGTTCTTGGCTCCTCCCCCTTTCCCTGTTACTGGGTTGAAAAACTCTCGAAATCCAGATTTATTGACAAGCTCAATAGATTTTCTTGCTAATTCATCAGCTGTTTTTATTTCCTTATGCTTTCTCAAACCTAACCATATGAAGAAATTAGTATTAATCCAAGTAGGTCCTCTCCATAGCAGAGAATTATTTGAAGGGTCAAAGGATTTTTCCTTCATTGAAACAGTTGGGATTGGAAATCTGGACCAATACTCTGTTGGATCAAGAAGATGTTCTAGTAATCTATCTTTCATCTCAGAAGGTATATCTAACAGAATTGGAAGCAAAGAACTAATAGTATTTACTTTTATTTGTTTGAAATCTTCCTTTTTCATCTCAAGATTATAAAATAAACCATCTTTCTCATTCCAGCAATATCTTATCAAACTATGCCATATTCGATCAACTTTTTCTCTAAAATCATTAGCTTCATCTATTCTATTCATATCTTCAAGAACATCTGCAAAGGAATCCATACCCCACGCAAGAAGTGTATTAGTTAAAACGCATTTAACTCTGAAAGAGGATTCCTTAGCTATTATGGATTGGTTCCAATCTAATTGATTAAATTCTTTCAACAGAAATCTCATTCTTCTCCATAGACTAAACCTAAGAAATTTGCTTTTTTCTAATCCTAAATCGAAGCTCGGAGAAGAATCTAATCCACTTTCCCAGGGGTGAATTATTGATATCAGACCCATTTTCTCAGGATCTCTAACTTCCAAGATGTAATTATAGTGAGAATAAACATTATCAATCAAAGGATCTAAAAGCTCTTTTCTAATGCCTGATTTCAGTAGGTTATTTAATGAATATCCAATGAGTGGTGGTTGTATTAATTCAGAGTAAAATTCTGTTGGATAGAGATGGTCAAACAACCTCCAATATATGTCTTTTTTCTTTTTCCAGAAAATCATATGAGGAAAAAAATCTTGGTGTTCCTTTCCAATAACTAGAGATTGCAACTCTTGAAAAGCTCTACCCTTTTCACCCAATTTCAACCATACAAGGCTATGTAAGCAGCTATCCCAGAACCACTGTTGGTCATAAATTCCAGGACTAGGAGATGTATAAGCTATTTTCGTAAGTTCTTCATTCCTCAATACATCTCTTTCTATGGTATTGTTTATTAGCAGTTGTTTGGCTTTCTCTGTTAAAGGCTCTGTCACAAATGAGTATTCATATTCTAGTATTTTATTCTTTCACTAAATTATCTCTAAATTGTGGATAATAAAGTATATATTCATTTGTTCATTTATTCCAGTATTCAGAAAATTATTGCCCTAGTCATATAATAACTGCTGAGATGAATAATATGGATGATATGCCTTTCAGTTCAAAAGAATCTTTGAAATTGTTTGTACTCGAATCAATGAGTGAAATAGCAGATTTGCACAAAGCTTTAGATCACCCTACACGCATTGAAATTCTAGCTAGATTACTCACTCAAGAGCTTGAATTCAAAGATTTACAAGATGAAATGAATATCCCGAAAACCTCTCTTGCTAACCATCTTACGCAACTAATAGATTGTTGCTTGGTTGAGAGATTAGATAGAGGTGTGTATCAGATATCCTTCGATGGTGAGGATATTCTGAAATCATCTGCTAAGGTTTTTCTGGATATCAAGATAAGAGAACAAGAGAAGCTTGAATCCCTTCGCTTGAAGTATGAATCAATGATTAAGCGATATACAAAAATTGAAGGTGAACAAAAATTGACAAAGGACAAATATAGAACAGTTGAATTACCTCCATCGAAAGTAGTTTCATTCCATGAAATGGGTGTTGCTTTGGGAGAACCAGAAACAAAAGCTTCAGAGAAAATGAGAGCTTGGGCAAAGGAAAAGGGTATTTCCAAGGTTCCAAATGGCAAACATAGGGTTTTTGGATTCAATAATCCTGATCCTAAATACATCAAAGAAACAGGTGAATTCTTGGTTGATGAAGACAATCCTTATGGATATGAGTTTTGGGTTACTGTAGATGATGATTTTGATGCTGGACCCGAAGTAACTGTGAAACAATTCCATGGGGGATTATTTGCAGTTAATAATTGTACTGGTGTCTGGGATATAGGTAAAGCTTGGAAAGAACTTTACTCCTGGGTAAAAGATAGTGATAAGTACAAAATGGCAGGACATCAGTGTCTTGAAGAAGCACTAAATGATGAACTTGATGGAGAAAAAATAGAATTCGATATTTACTTCCCCATTTCAAAGTAGGAACTTAGTTCCTTCTTTTTTTCCTTTTTATAGATAGTAGACTATATTTTTAATTGTAAAAGATGACTTCAACTAAATTGGTGATTTTGTGAGAGGAATTAGAAGAAAAGAAAAAGCTATTACTGATATAAATGAAATGGAAGAAATACTGAATAGATCTAAATATATCACTATTGCAATGAGTAAAGAGAATGAGCCATATTTAGCTACTTTGAGTCATGGGTATGATGCAAAAGAGAAGTGTATTTACTTTCATTGTGCAAAAGAAGGCAAGAAGATAGATATTCTTAATGAAAACAATGCAGTATGGGGTCAAGCCATAATAGATAGAGGATATGCAACGGGCAAATGTGACCACCTTTATGCTACAACACAGTTCAAAGGGAAAGTATCATTTATAGAAGATATAGAAGAGAAAAGAATTGCGCTTATATCAATGATTAATCAACTTGAAGAAAATCCGAAAGAAGTGATTGAAAAACAAATAAATGAAAAATCACTGCAAAGAGTGAATGTTGGTAGAATAGATATTGAATTTATGAGTGGTAAAGAATCAAAAGAAGTAGTAATAAGTTAATTCATATTTCACTGAACAACTAAATTTAATTTCAAGTATCTTTCCAGAGTTTCCAATGCGGATTTGAGTTCATTAACTGATTCTATTAACTCAATTTTCTCGCCTTTCTCTGAAGTTTTACAAGCATAAAATCGAAATTCAATTCTGTTTCCAGAGATCTCATAATTGAATCGATCTCTTCCCCATCTTTTAGGAACTTTAAGCATATTTTCCTCAATACTAGGTATAAGAATTTCTTGGATTTTTTCTAACTCGTTTGGATAGAGACCGATAATTTCTACTTCAATTATCCCATATTCTCCTTTGAAATAACCACAGAAGAGTTTTATATTTCCGTCAGGGCAAACGCCTTCGATTGTATAGTCTCTATTATATTCACATTCCTCAAAATAATTTATACAAAATCCTTCGATAATGCCCTCATCTCCCTTCTCAAGACAATCATATAATCGAACATTTTTAGTATTGTTTGCCACGTCTTCGTTTCTTAAATAATGTATTAATATAGGTTATTGTATGTAGCTAAGTTTCTTGGTTCCAAAAATACTTCAATCGATGCAAAAGATTCTCTCTACTAGTTATTCTTGATATGGAATTCCAAGCAGTTGGAATAAGCTGTTTGTATGTGCTAGTAGAGTATCTATCACCAATCAAAATGACTACTCCTCGATCATTTTCTGTTCTAATGACCCTTCCAGCTGCTTGGAGAACTTTATTCATTCCTGGATAAGTATAGGAGTAAAGAAAACCTCTTTTGTTAACACTATCAAAATGACCTTTTATCAAATCTCTCTCCAGTCCTATTTTAGGTAATCCTACCCCTACAACTACTGCTCCAGAAAGTTTTTCACCTATAAGGTCAATCCCCTCTCCAAAAATCCCTCCCATTACAACAAATCCTACTAATGTTTTTTCACCAAAGTCAGAGAATCTTTCTAGAAATTCTTCTCTTGCTTTTTCTGTCATTCCTGTTTCTTGGACTAGAATCTCAACATCAGTTTCTAGTTTCTTATACTCCTGGAGAACTTCGTCCATATACTCGTATGAAGGAAAGAATATGAGATAATTACCAATTTTGCCTTGAACAACATGATGGATAATTGCAGAGATTTCATCATATGAAAACAATCTATCCTTATATCTTGTTGATATTCTATCAGCTACCATCAAACAGAGGTTTTCTTCTGGAAATGG
>JAEOTK010000343.1 GCA_016839875.1 Candidatus Heimdallarchaeota archaeon | reverse complement strand
TTTTACTGATGTTTATGATTTAATTGAGAAAATGAATCCAGAAATTCTAAGTGTTTGGCTTCATTCAATGATTCCTTGTGGATTTCAGGAAATGGCTCATAATGAGCATACTTTTCGTGTAAATTATATATTATTCATAACTCCAATTCATCCGACACTCTATAGGATGAAGTTAAAACGTGAACCAGATGTTTATAAATCAACAGATTTTGTAGTGGAAGAGAAAGGAAAATGGATTGAATCAAGTAAAGTATATAATGATTTTTTGAATCTAAAGTATGTCTTTAGTCCATTATTTGTTTCCCTAATAGAGAAAATTCATGTTGAATATAAGAATCTAATAGATGCAGCAAGAGAAATGGAGGCGCAGAGGAGTAAGATTCTATTTGATAGTCACAGATTATTTCCTTATACTTGGAGGTTTACTACACCTACTACAGACCCCCAGCCTTATCATACTAGCAATATTTACGTTGTTGGTAACGAACATAAGTATATACTAGATCCTGGATCTGCTGATAAAAAAGCTCTTTCTAACCTAAAGTTGTTTATTGAAAATAATCTTAATACTATTGATGGTATTTTAATAACGAATATGTATCCTGATCATTGCAATCAGGGTATTGCTCTAAAGGAAGAGTATAATCTACCGTTGTGTGCTTCAAAAAATACTGTAAGGAAACTGAAAAAGGAAGGATTTTCGTTTACTTCAACTCTAAAAGAGGGTACAAAAATATCCTTGGGTTCTTACAAACCCATGAATTTGAACAACTGGCAAATGGAAGTATTAGAGCTCCCCGGCAGTTCCAGAGGTTCAATTGGTTTCTGGGATCCAAGAGGAATACTTTTTTCAGGAATTGCTCTTCACCAGTCTATCACCACTTCTACCTCAAGTTATCCTGAAGCTTGGTCTGATTTTCTGAATAGCCTAAAGAAGATAAACAAATATCCAGCAAAGTTCGTTCTTTCTGCTCATGGAAATATAATTGTTGATAAAAGAAAAACCATCAAAGAAACTAATAGAAGAATGAAAACTATAGAGAAGTTTGTTACAAATCAATTGAGGAATGGAATTACTCATGTGGATGAGTTAGCAGAATTATTTAATATGGAGAATGTTTCTCCATGGAAAACCTATATGAAAAGATTGATTCTTTCTTATCTGGAGAAACTAACTGCAGAAGAACAAGTAAACAAAATCAGTGACGATTATATCTGGAATAAAAAGAAAAAAGAATTTGATTGATTCTTCTATCAAATCACCAAAACCTATATTTATCTATACTTTTTGTCTTGATTGATGAGCTTACTTGTTTTAGAAAAAACGTGCAATCCAAAAAAATGTCAGCATGAATGTGTTGAAGTATGTCCTCAAAACAAAAAGGGTAAGACAGCTATCAAAATTGATAAGTCAATTGCTGTGGTTAATGAGAGTAATTGTATTAGTTGTTTACAGTGTGTTTATGCTTGTCCTTTCGAAGCAATAGAAGTTGAAATGAAAAATAAGAAAAAACTAACTCCTAAGATTCTAAAGGCAACTTCAGAAAAGAAAACTGTTGACAAAGATAAGAAAGTTTTCGAAATAAATGAAGATGTTTACAAGCAATTTAATGAAAAATACACTATCTTCTCTCGAAGAATGTGGGATGAAGAGTTTGAAGGTTACAAGAAGCCGATTTATGCAAAAGCACATGAGCGTGCTCAGCTGGGTATTGATGGCTACTCAGAACTTGAGAACGCAGCTGTTGATGCAGCATGGTCTATAGAAAACCTGGTGTCTATGCGAGAATATATGACAGATAGAATCAACACTCTGAATGAAAAAGACGCAGAAGAAATGAGGAAACAACAACGGAAAAGTAATGTGGAACAAGTAAATTACGATGTTCAAAAACCAAATCAGTACGAAGTCAAAGATCTAAATGAGATGACTACTTTTCTAAAAAAATTAGCTACATTTTATGGGGCTGATCTGATAGGAATAGCTCCGTTTGATTCTAAGTGGATATATACTCATGATAGAATGGATAGAGAATATGTTATTCCAAAAGGAATCAAATATGCAGTAGTTATTGCTGTTGAGATGGATATAGATGCAATTAACACCACACCCAAGATGCCAGGAGGAATAGCAACAGGATTAGGTTACTCTAAGATGGCTTTTGTCAGGACCCTAGTATCTAGTTTCATTAAGAATCTTGGATATGAAGCCATACCAGCTGGCAATTCTTTAGGTATATCTGTTCCTCTTGCAATTGAAGCTGGACTTGGAGCTTTTGGAAGACACGGATTGCTCATTACAAAAAAATATGGTCCTAGAGTAAGAGTAGCCAAAATACTTACTGATCTACCTTTAATTACTGATAAACCAGATTACAAATTTGCTAAATCGGTAGAACGCTTCTGCGAAACTTGCATGACTTGTGCAGAAAGATGTCCAAGTGCATCCATTCCTTTTGATAAGAAAACATCTTACAAAACTATAGGAATTAGTAATAATCCAGGTGTAAAGAAGTGGGCAGTTGATGTGGAAACCTGCTATCTATTCTGGTTAGAGAATGCAGGGGATTGCTCCGTCTGTATCTCTGATTGTGAATATAACCACGTTTTTACCTGGCCTCATAGACTGGCTAATTGGATAGTAATGCATTTTCCATTTCTCAATCCAATTTGGCCTTATGTTGGAAAATTACTAGGATATGGTGGAAATAAGTCAGCTAAGAAATTCTGGAAAAAGATCAAATATTAACGAAGTTGTTTTCTGATTTTTTCTATTCTATATCTTTTCCAATAATGCAGTTTCAATAGTCATACCTGGACCAAAAGATGTAGTGAATGTAAAACCTTTTTTCGTTGTATCTCTCAAGATATGTTCAAGAACAAACATTATTGTTGCTGAGCTCATATTACCATACTCTCTCATAATATGATATGAAGCATCAAGGTCCTCTGGAGTCAAATCTAACGCTTCCTCTGCTTTCGTTAGTATAGTTTTTCCACCTGGATGAATTGCCCAGATTTTGATATCATCTTTGGTTCTATTTGCTTTACTCAGAATATCCTTAAGAATACTAGCAAGATTTGCCTTAACTACTCTTGGAACATTTATTGTTAATTTCATCCCAAATCCAGTATTCCCAATATTCCAAGCCATATCTTCTTCTGTTCCTTGTACAATATCAGTATCAAAATCATGTAAAACAAATTTACTTCCATCACAGTCATTTTCAACACTAGAAACCAGAGCTGCTGATACACCATCAGCAAAAATAGCATTTGCTATAACTTGGTCTAGTTCCCATATTTGTTGCAAATGTACAGAACATAGCTCAACATTAACTATCAAGACTCTTGCTTCTGGATTAGAAAGACATAGATCCTTTGCTAATTTCAGAGCATTAATAGCAGCTTGGCAACCCATAAATCCAAGAATGTATCGATCCATTTTCGGGTTTAGTTCAAAGTCCTTAACAATATAATAATCAAGTCCTGGAGCATCAAAACCAGTACAAGTTACTGTAATAACGTGAGAAATTTTATTCTTATCAAATTTAGGATTTGCATTGAGTAATTTCTCAACTGCTTGTTTTCCTAATCTGAGGGCTTCTTTTGCAAACAGATCATTTCTTTGCTTAGTTGTAGGTTCAGGTCTAAGAGTTTTGTTTTTTGGATAGAAAGTAAATTCACTTGGATCTTTTCCATAATCATCAATAACAGTATGTCTTTTTCTGATTTCAGTTCCTTTGTAGACTTTATTGAGAAATACTCTTTTGTAGGTTGAATCTGCAACTATTTTTTTCATATACTTTAAAGCAAATTTCTGAGTATAATATTTCTCAGGTACTACTGTAGATATTGAATGAAGGTAAACATTATTTTTTTTCAAATGAATTCTTCCTTTCTCTTTTTCTCAGATTTCGCAAAAATTGATTGAGCAATATTATTCTTCTAGTAGGGTTTTTATAATTTTCTTAACCGGTTTGTATTAAGAATTTCTACGATTTTAACCAAAGAAATCAGACAATTTCTGTTGTCCTTTAAAAGAAGTTACTTCAGGTGACACTGTGTTGAGTTTTCTTTCCTCAAGAATCTCTTTGAATCTATTAGCTGATGGAGGTGCATATCCAGAAAAGTGGTTATTGATATAAACATAACCAGTCGTCTTATTTTTGTTATTTACAAATCCCTCTTCAAGAATTGATGCTGTATCTTGCATTGTTTCTTCTCTACTGATTAATTCTTTTCCCAAGCCAATTTTTTGTTGATGAGAACCTATCAGTCTAAGATAGAAATAGTTGTTTTTCACTTCTTCATATAGATTAAATTTTATGAAAGGTAAAATTGAGCTTACTGTTCCTAAATTATGCTCATTTAGTAAATCATATGTCTCTTGATTGAACCATGTTTTGTGTCTAAATTCTATAGCTAATTCATAATCTTCTAGTGGATAGAATCCGATGAATTTCTGGAGTTGATTCCATGATCTATCTGTCTTTTCAAAACTCGGTGCAAATTGAAGAATTAACGGCCCCAAATTTTCTTTCAGGGGACTCATAAGATATAGAAATGACTTGAGTTTTTCTTCTGAAAGAGAAATATCATCAGTCTGTCCTATTTCCTTTGGGATTTTGGCAGTTAAGACAAAATCTGATGGTATTAGTTTAGCCCATCTTTTTGTTGATTCCAAACGTGGAAAAGCATAGAAGGTGGAATTGATTTCGCAAGTAGGAAATTGAGTTGAATAATATCCTAGAAGTTCATGGTTGGCAACATTTGAAGGATAGAATCCACCTAATTTAGCTTTCCAGTCTTCATAATTGAAACCAGTCACACCAACATAGATTTTTGTCTCTGTCATTTTCTCATCAACTAGAATACCAGTTTTGAATAAAAAAAGATGAAGAAAACTATAAGACTTTCTCTTCGTTGATTTTTTGCTTCAGCTTTTAATTGAACCCAAAATGTTTCGTTCAATCAGATCCATAATTCCTTCATACTGTCCTGGATAAGTATCAAAAACTGTACCTGTAGCAGTTGTAACTACAACCATGTCTAATTCAGGAAAACAGAAAATGAATTGTCCCCCAAGTCCTCTTGCTGAATACGAATGATATCCATTCATTTCTTTAATCCACCATTGATAACCATAACCAGTATCTTTGTAGAAATCAGATTCCAATCCTCCTGTCATTGCTACATCAGTTTCTACTTGTCCATTTGCATAATCTGTAACAGAATCTTTAACCCATTCTGAAGGAACAATCTGTTCTCCACCTAATGATCCATTATTCAAATAAAGTAGTCCAAAAGTAGCTAGATCTCTAGGAGTAAAGTACATCTCATGACCTCCTGTATAATACCCTTGTGGATCCTGATACCACTGTGCTATTGAGATATTCAGTGGATCAAAAAGGAATTGTTCTGCAAATTCTCTGGTACTCATATTACTCGCTCGTGTAAGTATAGCAGAAAGTAAATTTGTTTGAGGTGTGCCATAATGCCACCCTTCTCCTGGAGAATGAACTAAAGGTAACTCTATTGCATACTTTACCCAATCTGGACTTCCATGATATGCCAACCACTCATTACCGGAGTCATTAAAATTAATACCTGCTTGCATCTGAAGTAGATGTCTGATGGTAATTTCGTGTTTTCGAGGATCTAATTCTGGTGTTATATACTCAGGGAAGAATTCTAACATCTTCTGATCTAAATCTGTCAAATATCCTTCTCTGAAAGCAATGCCAATTAATGCTGACATGAAGCTTTTAGAAGCAGAATGGATATGTTCAGCTTCATACCTACTGCCATCATTAAAGTACCATTCTGCAAGAAGTTCTCCATATCTTAGAATTAACACACTCCTTAGAAAAGGCATTTCTTCAGCTACAAGATAAGTTGCAGCTATTTTATTCCACTTAAATCCATAATCTTCAGGCTCTCCTTCAAGCCACTCATAATCAGCAGACCTAATCCTAATATATTGAACAACTACTAATGAAGAAAGGATAACACCTATCCCCAAAACTATCCCTAAAACAATCTTTAAACTCCTTCTCATCTCAATAACCCCATTCCGAATTCTGCATAATTCTAACTTGAAATATCACTTGAACTCTTTTAAACAATTGTAAATGAAAACCTAAATTTATTCCCCCAATTTATGTTTCTGAGTTTAGATGAAATTTCAATCGCGGAGAGAACTATTAGAATATATATATAAGCAAAAATGCATTTTAGAATGCCGCATGGCACATGCCGCATGGCAAACCCCTTGCCCTAGAGGACTAAACCAGTGGCTGTGCGACTAACATAATTTACGCCACTGACTCTCCTCTTCAAGAGGTCTAATCTTTTTTTTCTTTTAATATCTTTTTATCAACCAAAAATGTCTATTGGGTTCAATTTAAAAAGGTCCAAATAAAGTTGATTTGTAAAGGTTGATAGAATGGATTCTTTAGAAATACTTGCACGTCATATGTTAGTAGATGGATACCCTCTGATTTTTGATATGGAAAAAAGTCAAGGATGTTGGTTACGAGATAAGAAAACAGGAAAAGATTATTTAGATTTCTTCTCTTTCTTTGCTTCTTCTCCTGTTGGTTTGAATCATCCTGAGATGCAAACAAAGGAATTTCTTAGTCACCTAGCTCAAGTAGCTGTTAACAAGCCCAGCTGTTCTGATATTTACACTGATGAAATGGCTAATTTTGTTGACACTTTTAGTAGAGTAGGAATACCTGATTTTCTTCCAAATCTATTTGTTATCAGTGGAGGAGCATTAGCTGTTGAAAATGCCCTAAAAACTGCATTTGATTGGAAAGTTAGGAAAAATTTCAAAAAAGGAATTGCAAATGAAATTGGAAGACAAGTAATTCACTTTGAACAATCCTTCCATGGTAGATCAGGTTATACTCTATCGCTGACAAATACTTTTGATCTCAGGAAGACGATGTATTTTCCAAAATTTGATTGGCCTCGTGTTTCATCTCCAAAAATTACTTTTCCTCTTGAAGATAATTTTGAGAAACTTGTTATGGCAGAAGAAAAGAGCTGTCAAGAGATTCATGATGCAATTGACAAATATGGAGATGATGTAGCAGCTCTAATAATTGAACCATTGATTCAGTCAGAAGGAGGAGATAATCATATCCGACCACAATTCTTCGAGAAGCTACGTGAGATGACAGAGAAGCATGATATAATGTTAATCTATGATGAAATTCAGACTGGTGTTGGATTAACAGGAAAATTCTGGGGATTTGAACATTTCAGTGAAAAAGCTCGTCCTGATATAATTGCATTTGGAAAGAAAATGCAAGTGTGTGGAATATTAGCTTCTAACAAAGTAAAAGATGTTGAAGATAATGTCTTCGAGGAATCAAGCAGAATAAATAGTACTTTTGGTGGAAATCTTGTAGATATGTTTAGAGCTACAAAATATCTTGAAATAATAGAAAAAGAAAACCTTGTTTCAAAAGCAGAAATCAATGGTAAATATATGCTTGACCAACTGTATGAGATTCAAGAAGAATTTCCAGACAAAGTATCTAATGCCCGTGGTAAAGGATTCATGATAGCTTTTGATCTGCCTACAACAGAGATTAGAGATAGAGTCAAAAAAGTTGCTTATGATAAATATCTACTAATTCTTGGGTGCGGTGAAAAATCCATCAGATTCAGACCTTACTTAACAACAGAGAAGGATGTAATCGATAAAGGATTGAATATCTTAAGAGAAGTATTGAAAGAGCTCTAGTCTTCCTTCTTTTCTTTTTAAATGATACATTTAGAAGGCTCAAAATCATTGTTTTTTATAGTGCAATCGTCTTTTGTTCTTTCATCTCCAATGAGTAAGTTTAAAACAGTAGGGAAAAAAAATATTGCAAGGTGGAATTATGCCTTTAGTAGAATGCGTTCCTAACTTTAGTGAAGGAAGAAATCAAGAAGTAGTCGATAAGATTGTAGCATCGATTAAGAAAGCAGGAAAAATTACTCTGTTAGATAGTAGAATGGATCCTGATCACAATAGAGCTGTTATAACATTCATAGGAGAACCTAATGAATGTGTAAAAGCTGCTTTTGCAGGCTGCAAGATGGCCTCAGAATTAATAGATATGAACGAGCATGAAGGAGAACATAATAGATTCGGATCTACTGATGTTATTCCAATCATTCCAGTATCTGATATCACACTTGAAGAATGTGCTGAGCTTGCAAAAAAACTTAGTGAGAAAATTGCTAAGGAACTAAAAATTCCAGTGTATATATACGGTGACGCTGCAATAGTTCCAGAACGAGCAGTCTTACAGAACTACAGGACAAAATCCTTCCAATATGAGCAATTAAAAGAAGAAATCGAAACAAATGATGACTATATCCCTGATTTCGGTGATAGAAAAATTCATCCTACAGCAGGAGCAACAAATGTTGGTGCTCGAAACTTCTTGATAGCCTACAATATCTATCTGAATACTGATGATATGGAAATAGCAAAAGCAATTGCTAAAAATATTAGACACTCAGGTGGAGGATTACGATATATCCAAGCAGGAGCTATGAATATAGAAGAACGTGGAGTTGTTCAGGTTTCAATGAACGTAACCAATTATCTCGGTACTCCATTACACAGAGTGTTCGATATGGTTAAACGAGAAGCTGAAAGATTTGGCGTTACAGTTACTGAATCAGAAATATACGGTATGTTACCTCTAGACGCTCTTCTTGATGCTGCTGAAAACTACTTACAATTAAATAATTTTGATAGAAATCAAATCATTGAGAAAAGAATTTACGGGAAAAGTGAATAACATGGGTGAAATGTTAATAGACAAAGTAATTACAGAATTTTTAGATGAGCTAGCTAGTGATGCACCAGCACCTGGTGGTGGAGCAGCTGCTTGTATAGCTGGAGCCATGGGAGCTGCTTTGGGTTCTATGGTTGCACGACTCACAATTGGAAAATCCGGTTATGAGGATGTTGAAGAATTCTTCAAAGCTAAATTGGAGAAGACTGAAGCTCTTCGTATCAAATTAACAGAACTTACTGACAAAGATGCCAATGCTTTCAGTGGTGTTATCAAAGCCTTTGGTATGCCAAAAGAGACTGAAGAAGAGAAAGCTGCTAGATCAGCAAAAATCTTAGCTGAATACAAAGTAGCTGCAGAAGTTCCTTTGGAGACATGCAAAGCTTGTAAAGAAGTTATTGACCTTCATCTTGAGATGGGAACAAAAGGAAACAATCAAGCTCTTTCTGATATCGCTGTTGGAGCTCTCTGTGCTTTGACAGGTCTAAAATCAGCAATGCATAACGTTGAAATCAATCTTGGATGGATTAAAAACAAAGATGCTGAATATGCAGAAAAGATGTATGCTGAATTAGAAGAACTTGTTGAAGGCATTGATGAAAAAGTCATCAAGCTTGACGAAGAAATCAAAGCTACTTTCTAATTTCTTCATCTTTCTTTCTTTTATTTTTATGTGATAAGAAAATGGAACTGCTTAAAAAAATCGAATCTATTCTGGATCCTATTGATTCTACATTTGAAAATCGAAAAATGCTTAGATTAGCAGCTGTATTAATTCCAATCTTCAAAGATTCACAACAGGTGCTCTTCATTAAAAGAACTATGAACACTTCTCATCATCAAGGACAAATCGCTTTCCCTGGAGGTAGATTTGATGAAGATGATGGTACACCTCTGATTACTGCATTAAGAGAAACCAAAGAAGAAGTTAATATTGATTCACACGATATAAACGTGATTGGTAGACTCTCTCCAACTGTAACATCAAGTCGGCATCATGTCTATCCTTATGTTGGAATTGTTAATGAATCAGCTGAAATAAGGTCTAACCCATCTGAGGTAGCTGAACATTTTCGTGCTGATTTATCTGAAATTATGAATCCAGATAATTTCCAAAAAGGATTTTTTAGAGAGAGTGGAATTCATTCATATTACAAAATTGGTAACTACAGAATCTGGGGAGTAACAGCAGGTATAATTGGTGACCTGTTAAAACGAATTAGAGATGAAAAATCCTAGCTTCTTCTATTCTTTTTGAGTTTCTTCTTCTTCTTCTTCTTTTGGTTCTTCCAAAACTCCTTCTTCTTTTAGAGCTTCCAGAATTAGTTCTTCCATTTCTTCTTCTAATTGTTCTTGGATTTTTTCTTCTCCTTCCTCTTCTATTACAGTTAGAACAGGTATTCGATTATCCCTCAAATGATATTTGAAGTTTTCAGAAGCACCTCTTGCATCCAACATGTTTCCAACTAACTCACTATATGCATCTTCTAGTGTGATTATTGAATCTTGAGTCTGCTGCCAAGTAAAATACTCACTCTTGTTAGCATGAAAATAAGCTACCATTTCATCAGGAGTAAAAAACTGTTTTTCTATATTATCTCTCAATTGCTTGAGATGTGAGATATTGGATCTATATTTTTCAAGTATTTGACCAGATTTTAGGAGAAATTCTTGAAATGTAATCTCTTCCATACTTAATAAATTGAGAATAAACATTTAACTTATTCGAAAGTACTAGCCAATTAGTTCTGACGGTAAATTTCTTAAATGTTGTATTAAATTTTGATTTATGTTTGATAATTTAGACCTACCTCCTGAGTTATCTGATTACTTGGTTTCAATAACTCCCATACTGGGTATTAGTGGTAGTATTGAAAATTACAATTTGCACGTGATTTCAAAATATATCCCTTTGCTTGATAGTAAAATCCTAATCTCGATTGAATCAGAGGAAATCCCAGAAGAGATGACGCTGAATATTCTAAGAAAAGGAGAAGATGATGTTTTAATTTCTGCTTACAATAAATTGAATCTACATGAAAAAATAGTAACAGCTAGCAAAGAAATAGAAGCTCCTTTCTATACTCGTGCAGTAATCATATTTGAGCTAAAATTAAATAAGGAATTACAATACGAAACCAAGGAGAAACTTGCTGTTTTCAATGTAGTTCGTGTTCATGGTGTAGCTGGTTTAGATCCTACATTCAATGATGAAGTGACAATAGCTAAAACTTTTGAAGTGATGTCTTTAACTGCAGTTGACAATTTAGTTATCAAGAGAAAATTGAAGTAAATACGTGGTACTATGTCTTCCCCAAGCAATAGAAAATATGTCAAATATGAATTTACATCCAAGCAGAAGATTAAGATAAATGGTCTAGCTACGAAATTTGAAGTTGATCCAGAGAGAGTAATTTCTATTATGGAGGATTTCCTAGATCGCTTCGCAGATTATGATGATTTGAAGTTCTGGGACAAAATACTCTCTTTTTTGAATATGAAAATGCTAGATTACAGAACTAGAAAAATGGCAGATGACATTATCGAAACAAAGAAGAAATTAAAAGTACAAAAAGAACTTCTTAGTGAATATGAAGAAGACTACTTAGCAATTGTTCAACTAGGTAAAGCGCTTGAATCTTTGAATAAAGTCTAGAGGGAAAATCATGATGAGAAGAAAACCAAAAAACTATATTCTAATACCTGATTCAGTTGCACAAAATATGCAAGATCACGAATATCTTGTAAATGAACTACTAACATTTTTCAATTTCATAAGTGAAATAGATTTTGAAGAAGTAAAATCAAAGGAGAACTTATCTGAATCTTTGGATAATTTGCGAGAAGAATTCAGTATTATAAGTCAAACCTATGGTAAGTTAAGACAAGAGTATGGAGTAATTAATTTTCAAGGAAATGAACTCTTTACAAGAAATACGGTAACAGGAATTAAGTTAGGTTTGATGATGGGAAAACTTGAACGAGCTAAGTCTATCTGGGGAACTCAATTGTCTCTAGATTATACCGCTGCACAAGATCTGATTCTACATTTTACTGATCGCTATCTGTTTAAAAAAGATGAAGAGTAAAAAGAATTTACTCAGCAACTTTCTTCTTTCTAGTACTAAATGCTATTCGTAATAGGAATGGAGTTAAGAATACTGTAACTAGTACAAGCAGAATTATCACTGAGTATAGTTCTTTTGCTAAAGGTAATATCTCCAAATAATTTTGAGCTGCAGCCAAACCTATCGCTGCTATGATTAAAGTGATCTCACCCTTAGGCATCATGCCAAGAGCAATTTTACCAGAAGAGAGGATATTTGGTTTGATATTTCTCCAAAAACTCTCCTCCTCTACAACTTCTTTATCCATATTTTCCTTTTTCTGAGTCTTTCTTTCTTCTTTGAGCTTCCTAACAAAGAGGAATTCTTTGATAGGATTAGTTGAGAATAAAGCTCCGGTAAATGAACCTAAGATTTTAGCGAACAATGCAATAGGAATGATAACAATTAGAATTGCGTTAAAACCTTCAAACACAAATGAACTTCCTACTGAAAAGAAGAAAAGCGGTATCAGAGAACCTTCACCTATTTTGACAAATGTATCAAGAGGTTCTGACATAAGCAGTTTGTTCCTCTGCATTCCTACTCCAAGTAAGAAAGCTCCAATAGCAGCTGATACTCCTAAAAACTCAGCAAAGAATGCTGTTGTTAGAAGGATAGCAAAAACAATTCCAACAGAGAAGTAGCTTGTTGATGCTAGTGAAAAAGTATTGAATCTTCCTTCAAAGAACTCGAGTATCTTTGGAAGAAGAAAGAGAACAATAATTAGCATTCCAATGATGTATGCTATTTGAATTGCGATATCAACAAATAAACCTAGACCAGTACCTGAAGAATCTGCAAAAACCAAACCTGAAATAATTAGCAAAAACAGAAGTGCTAGAAAATCATCAAAAACAGCTAAACTGAGAAGAGTTTGACCTTCCCTGGTATTGAGTTTCTTGATGTTGCTCAAAGTTCTAACAGTTGTTCCAATACTAGTTGGAATAAATACTAATCCAAAGAAAGCTGCTAATCCTACATTCCATATTCCAGTAATTGCACCTATAAAAACATAGCCTGTTAGAAATCCTAAGCCATATGTTATTGCAACATCTGTTAGTGAAATGAGGAGATTTCGTTTTCCTGCTTTTCTTAATTCATCTGTTCTGATTTCAGATCCTACTATGAAGAGAAGTAACAAGATTCCAATTTGTGCGAAAGGTTCGATTGCTTCCGACATAGAGTCAAAGCTAAATGTAAAATTCTGACCAATATTAAATTCCTGTCTTCCAGCAAGGAAGAAAAGTGGTCCACCCAGAAGTAATCCAGCGAGAAGTTCACCTATGATTGAAGATAGTTTGATTTTTTCAAAGAGCTCTCCTAAGAGTCTAGCAAAAATCAAGGCAATTCCCAAATATAAGAAAAAACTAAAATCAAAGGACATTTCTCTTGCTCCTAATCGTAATCCACACAAGCTCCAACCCAGTTATCTCTAAGAGTTTGAATAATGTCTGAAAGGAAAATCATCCCTTCAATTTCAGCTTTTCTTTCTTTACATCTCGGTAAGAAAATTGTATCATACTTGTCCATTAATCCTGCAACTCGGGATATTTCATCGCTATCTTTAACCACTGGTGTATCTCGTTTAACTAAATCAAAAGCGGTTATACAAGACAATACATGTGTTCTTGATAGTACATCAGAAATATCAGTTCTACGTGGTTTAAGTAGTGAGAGAAGATTTTCTATTCTTAAAATACCAAGAAATTTGTCTTCTTTATCATAAACCATTACAACAGGAGATTTTTGTTCTATGAGAAGATCTAACAACTCAATGCATCCTATTTCTTCTCGAATGATTGGAACTTTCCTTATTGGAAAATCAATCGCTTTCATCTCTTTGATTTTCGAGAAGACATCCTCCATAATTTCTTCGTCTTCCATAAGCTAAGTTTTTTTCATTAAAAATAAACTTTTTTGAATGTAAAAAATTGAAATGACTTGCAGAGAAACTAATGTTTTCTGCGTTTCTTCTTAATGTAATCGCCATTCTTGAGCTCTGTTTTCTCTTTTAGTTTTG
>JAEOTK010000342.1 GCA_016839875.1 Candidatus Heimdallarchaeota archaeon | reverse complement strand
AATAGCGAAATTAAAAGAATCTATTGATTACAAAAAAGAACTTATAATAATTGATTCACCTCCAGGGTCAGCTTGTTCAATGGTAGAAGCTGTAATCGATTCAGATTTTGTTATAATAGTTGCAGAACCTACACCTTTTGGTTTGGCTGATATGAAAATAGTAGTAGAAACCTTAAGAAGAATTGAGAAAAAATTTGGAGTAATTATTAACAAAGATGGAATAGGTAATGATGAACTGGAGAAATATTGTTTGGAAGAAAATATTACAATTCTTATGAAAGTTCCATTTGACCTTGAAATAGCAAAAAAATATTCAGAAGGAAAAACACTAGTAGAAGGATCAATATCTTGGAAAAACCAATTCAAGGAATTGGTAACTAAAATCAAAGGAGATGTTAATAATGAGTAATCAAGTAAAATCTAAACAAGTAACAATCATATCTGGAAAGGGAGGAACTGGTAAGAGTTCCATTATTGCTTCACTTGCTTATCAACTCAAAGATATTGCTCTATTAGCAGATGCAGATGTAGATGCTCCAGATCTATATCTGATTTTCGAACCAATTGAAACTGAAAAATTTAGTTATTATGGCTTGAAGAAGGCAGTTATAGATAAGGAAATATGTATTGAGTGCAATCTGTGTAAAGAATCATGTAGATTTGAAGCAATTGAAGAGAATCTTTCAGTAAATGATATAAAATGTGAAGGTTGTGGTTTGTGTTTTCATGTATGTCCTGAAAAAGCTATTGAGATGATTGAAAGAGAATCAGGAAAATATATGAGCTCAAATACAAGAATAGGAAAAATGATTCATGCGCAGCTTAATCCAGGAGAAGAAAGTTCAGGATTACTAGTTGCTGAAGTTAGGGAATTAGCGAAGAAGAAAGCTGAAGAAGAAAGAAGAAAATTAATTCTCATTGATGGTTCTCCAGGGATTGGATGTCCTGTAATAAGTTCTTTAACAGGATCTGATTTAGCGATAGTTGTAACAGAACCTACTTTGTCAGGTTTTCACGATTTGAAGAGGGTTCTAGAATTGTTAAAACACTTTCATATTAACGGATATGTGATTATCAATCGATTTAATATCAATGAAAGAATTTCAAATGAAATCGAAGAGTATTGCAGAGAGGATAATCCAGTTATAGAAAAAATTCCATTCAATACTATATTCACAAATGCAATGATACAAAAGAAAGCAGTTTTAGAAATTGAAAGTGAAGATGAGAGTGTTATAGAGATTCAGAATAAATTAAGACACATTTCAAATTTCATCATATCTCACGATAGAATTAAATAACACCTAAATATGTAATTGTCATGGAACATAAGGAAGATTATTTTACTGGATTAGAAAATCTAAAAATTTTTTATCAGTCTTGGATACCAAAGAATCCCAAAGCTGTGGTTCAGATAATACATGGTGGATTCGAGCATACAGGAAGGTACAAACACGTCGTTGAGAGATTAACTTCTGAAAGCTTCATGATATACGGAAATGATCATAGAGGGCATGGTAAGAGTGAGGGTAAGAGGAATCACATAAAATCCTTTGATGAATATCGAGAAGATAGTTATACTTTAACAAAAATGATTAAGAAGAACCATCCTAACTTACCTATTTTCATACTAGGTCATTCAGTAGGTTCTTGTGTGGCTCAAAGATATGCTTTAAAACATCAAGAAGAAATAAAAGGAATAATCTTGTCTGGTTCTGGAACAGGTATAGGAATTGTTCCTTCATATCTAAGAATAATTGCTAGAATAATGGCAAAGATTTATCCTACCTTCAAAGCACCATCAAATCTAGATCCTAATGAGCTTTCTCACGATCCAGAGTCTATTGCAGATTATACAAGTGATCCCCTCATAAATTATAAAACGGCTACAGCAGCAATGGGACTAGCTTTTATGAATCATTACGCTGAGATAAAATCTAAGATAGGAGATATCACGATTCCTGTTTTAATCCAAAAGGGTGAATTAGATGAAACTGTTGTTGGGATTGATGAGTTAATTTCTGATTTAAAAACCGAAGATAAAACAGTAAAAATCTACGAAGGTGGAAAACATGAGATGTACACAGAAATCAAAGAGAAGAGAGATGTTGCACTTACAGACTTAGTAGAATGGTTGAATTCCCATCTATAATAGAAAATCACTATTGAGGATCTTCTGGACTTGAATATTCTTTTATTAGAAGCCCATCTCCTGCTTTTATCTTTTCATCATCTTTTGGAAATAAGAAATACTGACCTCTCTGTCTAACGGCAAGAATTTGCATGAAATCATCTAACAATTCAGCTTCTTTTACAGTCTTACCTACATAAGGTGAATCTTTCACTACAGGAATATAGTCTAATGCTTCAGAAGAATCATCAACTACTTCTTCGAGTATAGTATATGGTTTGTGTCTTGAACTTACACCAAAAGCAATTTTGATTGCAGCATCAGCTATCTCTTCAAATGAATCAGCCATTCTAAGATAAGCCATAAGAGTCGTTTTACCGATCATATCTTGTTTATACAATCTTAGAACTTCTTCTATTAGTTCAAATTGGAGATTATCAATTTTATCCTCTGTTGATAATATTAGATTCTTTATTTTTGGTAGATCTTCGAAAGCAAAAAGATAAGCTAAATCAACAGCTAATTCTGCAGATTCTTTCATAGTTACAAGCAAATCTTGATGATAAACAAGCTCTTTTTCAGGTTTAATATCTCCTTGTTCAATTATTGCTTCTCTAGCTTTTTCAACTGTAAGATGCTCTCCTTTAGCTAATGAAATAAAATGATTCACATTTTCTAAAGGACCTCTAAAAATGAGTAAATCACCAGCTTTCAATATCTCGTCATAGTTAGTCAGAAGTTTTGTATCTGGTCTTATTATACCGATAATGTCAACACCAATCAAATCATGAATATTGGAGGATAACTCTGATTCTCCACATAGAACTGATGAACCTTCTAAAGGAACAAGATCTACAATTTGATCCATATGTTGTTGAACAAGCTTGATTTCATCCTCTACTTTGTAATCCATGAGAACAAGAGAAGCCATATCAGCAGCTGAATCAGATATGATATTGCTGGCTTCACCTATAATATAATATATTCTTAGCTGTTCAGCTTGGCTTCTACTCTTGATAGACAAAGAAAGATAGTCTAGAAGTTTTTTGTACAAATCGTCAATTTTCTCTTCCAAAACTAATACTTGTTCCGCTACAACTCTATCTGAATATAATAATGAAGCAAAAGCTAAATCTACACATATCTCAGAGAGCGTTTTCATTTCTATTAAAACATCTTTAACACTATCAGGCTCTTCATTGTTCATTGATGATCGAACACTCTTTCAGAAAGATTTATTCTTAGATAAATATCAACTTTTCGCTTTTTAATGATTTCGTTGAAGAAAAGTTAAGAACTAGACATTCTAAACAAAGATAATGAATCACCAATCAAGTACGCTGACCAAGTCGGAGATTAATAGAAATAAAATCCTTGATTGGGTAGGTTTTGAAAAAAGGGAATTCTTTGTTATCTTTAGCATGTTTTTCTATCATTTAGGTTTAGCGAATTTCTCTCCCTATGCACCTCTGTGGTTATATCAGATTTTTGAAGAAAGATCATTTGTAATTATTGGATTGGTAAGTATAATTCCAAATGTAATGGTTGTTATTGGAACGTTATTGTGGGGATTCTTAGCAGATAGAACCACCATTAAATGGTTTGTTACGGGTGGATTAGTATTTATGGGATTAATGTATCTTAGCTTGATATTCACAACAAATTCGGTTTACTTTCTAATAATCATTTTTGCTGGATACTTCTTTGGATCTGCTCAATCTGCAAATTATTATGCTTTAGCAACGACTACATCGAAAAAACCAAAAGGAATTATCTTAGGAAAAATCACAGCAATAACCAGTATCGCTTGGATAATAATGAGTCCAATATCTGGTAGAATTCACGATAATTTTGGAGAAGAAGCAATGGATATTCAGCTAACGATTGCTGCAATTGCTTGCTTAATAGCTATGTTTTTAGTCATACCTGTTAAAGAGAAAAGAGTCAAAGAAGAAAAGATGATAGAATCTGCGATAACTAAGAAATCCATCCCAATTGCAACTGTACCAATTCTATTTATTACAACTTTAGTTTTAGCATTTTTTGTACAGAGCACGATGGGAGGATTCTGGGCATATAGTTCAGTATATTTCATTGAGACTCTTGGTGTTAAAGGAATACATTATTCAATTTTCCTAATAGCAACTACAACTCTTGCTATTCCATTATCCTTCGTTTTTGGAAGCTTAAATTCAAGTAAAACAATAAGTAAAACGGCAATATTATATTTTTTTGTTCAAAATTTAGTATTCTTATTCATGAGTATATTTCCTAGAAATGCCATTTTGGGTTTGGTAATATATAGTGTTCCGGTATATCCTTTCTACACAGTATGTATGTATTCATTAGTTGCTAATTTCACATCAAAAGAGAGAAGAGCTGCTGCTTACGGTATTTTCAGTTCTGTAGGAATTCTTGGAGTTGTTCTTGGAATTTTGATCTTAGGATTAATAGCAGATTCTTCATCGCTTGGAATATTTATTATGTTAAGATATTCTCTTGTTTATGCAATTTTAGCTTTAACAGTTGCAATTATTCTTTATCAATTAATAAGAAGAAAATTTCATGGTAATAAGGAAAACTTAAATGATACTAATTGATGAAATACATCGTAAAAGCAAATCAAGTGACCAATTTGTGACCACCATCTTCAAAATAAGTGACCATTCAAGTTTACTTAGGTGAAATAAATTGGACATGAACGAATTGGGTGATAAATTGAACGAAGAAATCGAAAAAGAGATTAAGAAAGCAAAAATAGGTAAATCTTCAGATGCAGCTGAAGTTAAAGAATTACTAGGTGTAGTATCAGCAGAGGTACCGGAATTAATCAGCAATATCTTTAAGTCAATATACGATCCTTCAATTGCTGGAAATTATGCTAAAGGCATCGGATCTTTATATCAAGAACTTAAAGAACAAGGATTACCAGATGATATGATCAGAGAAATTGTTTTGAACTTCTCAAAATCATTTGATATTTTAGGTAGTGCAATGAAGTCAATACCTGAAGATCTTGAGTCAAAAATCTCAAAGAAAAAATCAGATGATGATGAAGATTAATCTTGATAAAAGATAGGTGTAAAAATGACCAAAGTAATGTGGGCTATTTTTTGGAGTACATTATATATTACCTACTTAGCAGGTTTTTTACCCTATCTTATGCTATATCTCTTAATTCAAAATTCGGTAAAGAAAGCAAGAAATACAGAACTAGTTGGTAGAAAACTCAGAAAATATGGCATACCTAGAGAACTTCGAAGAGAAATAAAGAAAACTTATTCCAACACATTAAGCTTTGGAAAGATGTTAAAACTAGCAGATATTCAAAAGATTTCAAAAGGTAAAGTGTCTATTAAACTAAGAAGCTCAAAATAATCTATAAAACACATCAATAACATAAGAACTCAGTGAATTCCTATGTCGGAAGAAGAATCATTGGAGAGTAGGATAAATGAATTAGAGGAGAAAATCAATTATGTTATCCTTCAAATTAATAATCTCCAACATAAAGTAACAGAGGATAATCCTGAACTGAAACAAATGATGGGGCTTCTTCAGATTTTAACATCAACTTTACAAGTATCAAAAGCTCCTTTCTCTGTTCTTTCTCAAACTCTTACTCTTAAGGAAAGGATACTTGAAAGATTTCCAGATTTCAGATATGATGAGATATCTAAAGCGATAATCACATCACTTGAAAGAAAAGGGAGACTGAATATCTCACAATTAACAGAACAAGTCAGGAAAGAAAGAGGATCTGCTTCAAGAAGAATTGTTAGAGAAAGAGTTGATAAACTAATCGAGGAATTAATAATACAAGAAGTTGATGTGGGATATGGGAGACAATTAGAATTAGTTCCTTTAGATGAAGAATAAAAAAAATGAAAAAAGGAAAGTGTTATTTCCTAAATTTATTTGAAGCTTTCAATGCTGCAACAAAAACGACAGGAGCGATAATTGCTGTAACCCATGCAAAAGGAATTGTATCTTCTTCTCCAGAATCATAAGTTCCTATAGAAGGATCGTAAATTAGATAATCAAAGTGTTCAAAAGATAAGTAAATTCTTAGAACATTATCTCCAGTTGCACAATAAGAAGCATTAACACTGCCATATTCATACTGACTAGCTGTTAAGTTTTTGATTTGTGCTTGGCTAGCATAACCAAAGAAAGCAGATTTCTCTTCGTTTTGGATAGTAAGCTCTTGCTTAAGTTCACCATCTTTGTTTTCCAATTTTTTCTCACTACCAGAGTTATCAACTGAGGTATCTATTGGTTGGTTGAACTGGTTCTTAACTTGCATTCCTTCACTTAAAATAATGTCAAATCGAAGTGCCAGGAAATTAGTATCAGCATCCCAAGGCCATCCGTTAATATACAAATCAAATTTAAGTTCTGTTCCTCCAATGAGTTAATAACCATCTATCACTTGATCTTCTAAATACAGATGCATTGCGATTGTAATTTCTAAATCATCATATGCTAATCCAATTATTTCATCAGCTGTGAAATTAAAATGAACTGCGCTTACTATTCCATCAGCTTCTTCAACATCAAAATCACTGAAGACCCAACTAATACTTGTTAATGCCAGATAAGGCATTCCAGTTAGAGTTTCATTTGCTTGAAAAGCTCCATCTTCATTAGCATCTTCATATTCAGCTAGCTGCTTGAAGATTACAGTATAATTCAAACCTGAAGCGAGTTTGTAATGAAATCCTGGTAGATTACCAAAAGTATTTACGCTTATTGTAACATTTGCGGTTTCAACTGTTGCTATTCCATTTTTCCATTCATATTCTATTCCTTGTTCAGGTGCCGCTTGAGTTCCCATTGTAAGTACCATCAATGCGATCAAACCGAAACCTATCAGAGTGAGTTTTTTATTCATTTTTTCACCGAGGACTATTTCTCTGTGTAAATTTAATACGTGTTCATTTAATTCTTTGAAGAATTTACTTTAATTTTCTAAAGTTTAGTTTTAAGGTTAAAATTATATATAGAAGGATATTATTTACTAATTAATGAATGAGCTGATAGGAGAAATAGATAGTAGTACTCAGATGAAAATATTATCGAATCCTATCAGACAAAAGATCCTAAAAGTCATATCTGAACAAGGTTCTATTTCGTTTACTTCAATAAAGGAAGAACTTGAACTTACAGATGGTAGTCTTTTCTATCACTTGAAGAGTTTGGATATATATATTCAAAAAGATCAGCAGAATTTTTACCAATTAAATGAAGATGGTAAAAAAATAATTGAAGAAGTAGTACACAAAATATCTCTCCCAGAAGTAGAAGAAGAAAAGAAATCCTGGTTTATAGATAAAATAGCTTTCAAAGAGATATATTATTACTTCTTTGGAGATATCGTTAGAAGCTTAATTGAACTCAACATCTTTCTTGTTGTAATTGCATGGTTGTTTGGGGTATCTAATACACATTTCAGTTCTATAGAAGCAATCTTTGAAGGAGGAGCTGTAGTCAACGGAATCATATCAATTGTTCATTGGTATCTCTATCTTGCAATTGTGTTCCTTGTTCTTAAATTATTGAAGAGCGAAATAAATTTCAAGGAATTATGGGTAGGAATCTTCGTTGGAATTATTCCTTACATAGTATATTTGATACCTATAGGAATAATTCATTACACTAATACAGCACTCGAAGGTTGGCTGTTAATATTAATGAATGTGATATTTGCAATCGTAAAAATAATATCAGTGATATTTGTCGCGCAGGGAATCTATCAATCTACAAATATCAAACAGTACCAAGCAGTGTTATTAGCTAGTGCTTTGATAATTATTGATTATATTTATTT
>JAEOTK010000341.1 GCA_016839875.1 Candidatus Heimdallarchaeota archaeon | reverse complement strand
GCTGTAATCCTGATCCATTTCGGCTTATGTCAATGACATTGTTATCCGCAAGAACTAATAATCAAAATCTTGAAGCCAAGGAAATCTTGAAAGCTGTAACAGTTAACCCTGGCAGAATCTCTAAAAGGAAAGTTGGACAAATTGAAATTGGATATAGTGGAGATATTCTAGGATTAAATTTAGATAATCCCAATCTTAAATTTTCGAGAGATATTTATAGTGCGTTAACCATGCGTGCAGATCCATCAGATATTGATTTTCATATGTATAAGGGTAAGGTGGTAAAATGGGAAGACCCGAGATAATAATCAACATAGCTAGCTCACTTGATGGAATGATAGCAACAAAGAAAGGACCTCTTTCTTTATCTTCTGAAGAAGATTGGATAAGGGTTCATAAACTAAGGAATTCGGCGGATGCAATCCTTGTGGGAGTAAATACTATCGTAAAAGACAATCCTCTTTTGACAGTGAGACACGTAAAACCAAAATCCAATCATCCATTTAGAATTGTACTTGATACTTCTTGCAGAATACCCCTTGATTCCAAAATTCTACTTGATCAGGATTCTTTTCCAACAATCATTGTTACATCAAAAGATGCAGATGAACTGAGAAAAAAGAAAGTATTGTCTTTAGGAGTCAAAATAATAGAAGTTTCTAAAGATGAAATCCGCGATTTGTTACTACTATCAGAGGTTTTGGAAACATTAAATTCAGATTTTGGTATAAGGAAACTATTAGTAGAAGGTGGCTCTACGATAATTGCTGAATTCATAGATAATGGTTTTATGGATAAAATGTTTGTATTTTTCGCTCCGGTTTTTGTTGGTGACAAAGAAGGGATTCCTCTATTTAGTACTGAAACCGCAATAGATCTAAATGATTCTATGAAATTTGTTCTGGAAAATATGATAAAGATGGATGAAGGGATTCTAATCGAACTAACATTAAAAAAAGATGATACAAAATGAATGCTGATTATTACCTATCTCTTTTGGATGATAGAGTAGAACTTGCTTCTATAGCAAATAAGAAACGAATAGAAGCTTATGCAGATGTAATCACCTTTTCTCGCAATATTTTTATTCCTGTAACTCATCAATGTAGAAACTCATGTGCATATTGTGGTTTTGTATCTGAAGACCCTAAAACATGGATGGATTTTGAGAAGTACAAACAATTCCTAATCAAAGCTAAACAATTTTCATGTTCTGAAGTCTTACTAACTCTAGGAGAAAAACCCGAAGAAAAATATGAAAGTGCTCGAAAATTTCTAGAAAAAAGAGGATTCAAGACAACTTCAGAATATGTAAATTACTTGTGTGGAATTGCACTTAATCATCAACTTTTACCTCATTCCAATTTAGGGGTATTATCCTATGATGAACTTCAATTTCTCAAAGATTCAAATGCTAGTATGGGTCTAATGCTTGAAAGCTCATGTAGTAGATTAATGGAAGAAGGGGAAGCTCATTTCTTTTCACCAGGTAAAGATCCCGAACTTCGAATTGAAACAATCGAAAATGCTGGAAAATTAAAAATTCCTTTTACAACAGGTATTCTTGTTGGAATTGGTGAAACTTGGAAAGAAAGAATAGAATCATTGTTAGTTCTGAAACAAATTAATGATAAGTATAATCACCTTCAGGAAATTATTGTTCAGAATTTCAATCCTCAACCAGATACTCCAATGGCTAATGTTGCTCCTCCTTCAGCTCAAACATTGTTAGATACCATTGCGATCGCTAGAACAATCTTCCCACCTGCAATCAATATTCAAGTTCCTCCTAATCTCAATAGAGATAGAATCATAGAAGCTATTCTACACGGTGCAAATGATCTTGGCGGTATCTCTCCCTTGTCTATTGATTACATAAATCCTAACATGGATTGGCAAGAAGAGAAGGAAATTAGAGATGAGCTTTTAAACCATAATCTTACACTAAGAGAGAGATTACCTGTATACCCTCAATATGAAAAGTATTTAAGCGATAGAATTCGCGGAATAATAGAGGAAAATTACAAAAATGAAAGACCTTTCCACCCCTAAAGTTGAAGAGATATTTGATCTTCAGTCTTTTCGTGAAATAAATAGTGAAGAGATTTCCAGTGTTGCTAAGATGCTAAAGAAAAGAGGGAAGGAACTTTGGGTTCAAACAGCTCTTGCAGATGAAGCAAGAACAGAACAAGTTGGAGACAATGTGTCTTTCATCGTTAATCAAAATATTAATTTTTCACAGAACTGCATTGGAACATGTAGATTCTGCTCTTATCGTAAAGATGCAGAGAAGACAGATTCTGAAACAAACAAAATGTCTCTGGATGAACTTGGAGTTGAAGTTGAGAAAGCATTAGCTAGAGGTAGTACTGAAGTATGTATCCAAGGAGGTCTGGATCCATCCTTATCTTTTGATTTCTATATAGACATCCTGAAGAAAGTAAGGAGCAAAGCATCTAATATCCATATCCATGCTTTTTCTCCCTCTGAAATAGCTTACATGTCTCAATTATCAGGTGAAAGTGTAGAAGATATCTTTAAAGAACTAATAAAAAATGGCTTGAACTCCTTCCCTGGAACTTCGGCTGAAATTCTAGTTGATGATGTACGAAGAATAATCTGTCCAGACAAAATTTCAACCAGTCAGTGGGTAAATATTGTTCTTACAGGTCATATGGTTGGTTTGAAATCAACTTCTACGATGATGTATGGACATATTGAATCTGTAATTGATGAAGCTGAGCATCTTGTTTTATTGAAGAAACTTCAAACAATGTCTAAAGGTTTTACTGAATTCATTCCTTTGCCTTTTATACATTCAAATACAGTTCTTTACAAGTACATGGGAGCGAGACCTGGGAGTACAGGAATGCATGATTTGGCATTATTCAGTGCAGCACGACTGTATTTAGGAGAAGACATTCAAAATATACAAGCTTCTTGGGTAAAACTTGGACCTAAGTTTGCACAAATTTCTCTGAATTCTGGAGTAAATGATTTAGGAGGAACTCTCTTTACAGAGAAGATAACTAAAAGTGCAGGGGGAACTTATGGAGAAGAGAAAACTTTAGAGGAATTCGTTGATCTTATCCGAGATGCAAATAGAATCCCTGTTCAGAGAGATACCTTGTACAATGTACTCAGGACGCATTAATAGTAAGCCAAGTTTTAAATTAAATGATGACCTATTTTATTTGATTACATGGAATCAAAGAAACGGTCAACTCCTGAAATATGGAAAGCTCTTTCTAATCAAATTAGAAGAGATTTACTCTGTTTTATAGGAGACAAGCAAATCGTTTCTTTTACTGAAATCCAAGAAAAATTCCAAATGAAGGTAGGAACACTATATCATCATTTAGATACACTTGGAGAGCTTATTACACAGAATTACATGAAGAAATATCTCCTAACTGAAAAGGGAAAAAGAGCATTCGCTCTCATTGAAGACGAATTAGATGTTTCTGCTCCAGGTTTACAAGCTTATGGTCGTTTATCTTTTCTTCATAGTATTTTTCTAAGACCTGTTTTTCGTTTTATTAGTAATGATTCAATCCGATCATTGGGTTTTACTTTAATGATACTGATTGGTTTAGCGGTTGCAACATACTTTCTTTCTGTTACACCAATTTTCCTTTTTCCATCATTTATCTCTCCATCCTATTTTGCTCCGGTCTATTTCTTGGCTTCAGTTATCATTACTTATGTAATTTGTGAGCTTCTAAGCATTTTAATTTTCAGAAAATCAAGTAATAAATTAGCACTATTTCAAAGTGTCATTATTGTCCAAATTCCACTAGTTCTTCTTTGCTTGCTTGAATCTCTGGTATTTCAATCTGAATATCCAACTTCACTCTTCCAAATAGATGTCTGGTTTATCGTTGTATTAATAATAATTCAACTGATTGTTGTTGGATTATTAGTAGAAGCAATCATTATTATTAAAGAACTAAGAATAGAAAAAGCGGGTTCAATAGCACTTCTCACAGTCTTTATTGTAAATAGTTTCGCTTTTCTAATCATGAATATGTTGGAGGTGCTAATATGATAAACTTCGAGAAAACTAGAACTGAATATTTTAAACTTTATAGAAATAAATGCTTATCAAAGAAAATAATCATACTAAGTATTGAGGGGAACGCATTATGAGTAGACAAGATCATCCTCCTATATATAAGAAAAGAATAGCCCCACCATATCTTACAGAGGTCTTGCTACTCGTTCTGTTCCTCTCTTCCATAGTTTTCTCACCTATGAGTGTGATCTCTTCCCAAAACCAGAGCTTTACTTCCCCTCAAAGCATTATTCCTGGTTTAAACTATGAAGAATCAACTCCGTTTCGTCAAGAAAAGATGGAAGTAATTGCTGGAAAAGATGAATCCATTATCGTAAATTTAGTTGTAGAAGGTGGGGTTATTGAAACACCTTTTGATTTGTCCCACTCTGTTTTTGCTTCAATTACACAAATTGATTTTATTATTTCTAACCAATCTCATTTTGCAAGTGTATGGACAAATCCTCTTTGGAAAACTCCTGATGGATTAGTAATTAGAATTAAAGCAAAAACAACTAGTCAAACAGGTATTGATTCAATTTCTTCTAACATAAAACAACTCATTTACCAATCTTATGGAGTAAATCTTAGCATCTACAATTTAGTGCAAGTTTCACCAACAGAGACTATAATATCGCTGGTTGCATCTTCGTCACTCATTGATTCTTTAGCGATATTCAGTGAGATTTTCTCTCCTTATCTAGGCTTTGGAATTGGAAATATGGATGACATAATCTTGGAATCGCTTCAATCATCGCCTACAATTTATGCTTTCGGTTACTCTCTTCACCAACAAAGAGGAAGTGTTCATAGAATAATCCGAAGTGCAATGGTTGCATTGGAGAACCGTATTCAATTACAGGATGATTTACGTACTTTCAACGTTCAGTTAGCATTAGGCGCTGAAATTACTCCAAGTCCTCTAGCTACTGTTTCAAAATTCTCCTTCAATCTACCATTTTATGCTAATATCACTAATGTTACACCTGATCCAGATAATGTTGCTAGTAGTGTGACAGGATCCTTTGAATGGTTGTTGAAATTCTCAATTCTGACTAGATACCCAACTTTCAGTTCTGAAGTTTCTTATTATCCTTCTTCTGCAGATTCTATAAATTACCCGAGAGTTATGATAACAAATTCTTATTCAGATCAATTACTAGAAAACCAAGGAATTCTTAATATGACTTATACTTTTGAAAATCTTGGTTCTAGCCCAGCATATGATACAACTATTCGATTTCCAATTCCTGAAGAATTAGAACCTTACATCTATGAGAATATTACTGCTCCTGTTTTAAGAGGGGACATAGATGTAGATGAAGTATTCTCTTCTTTCATAGAATTAGAAATTAACTTCGCAGGGACATATACAATTCCTATCTTAGACATCAATGGTTGGTATTCTAATACTACATCTCTAGATCTTGCAAGATGGATGGATAATACAAGCATCGTATTAGCAGATTATGTTACCTTAGAATGCTCTCAAGGTATTTCTTCAGATCTTTATACAGCAGTTAAAACTAGGCTCCAACCTATATTGGATGTAGGAATTCCAACTATTCTCGCACAACTATCTTACTATGAGCCACTTATAATGAACGAATTATCACTGGCAGTAGCTGAAGCTTATACAATTGTGAAAGATGCATTTTATATAGAACAATCTCTTTTCCAATATATCTCATCTGATTTCACTCGGGTAGAGAGTATATTTGGAAGCTATCTTGAATGTGTTGTTCCATTAATAGGTGTTAATGAAACTCTTGAAAAACATTGGACCATTACAGATATTCCTACTTCTGCTGATAAGTTTGGAGCTTTTTCAGTCTCAACAGAGGAAATTGGGCTTGATGAGTATGCAATTTTTACAACAACGGAAAGTGATTATAAAGCTATGATGCTTGCTCTTTTCGCTGAAAATAATACAGCTGGAAGATTTCTAAGCACTTATGATTCTGAAAGTGAAACATTCGTATCCTTGGGTAGTCGATTCACCTATACAGATGATTCAGGAAGAGAGTATTATGGACTAACAAATGGACTAAATCTTCAGATAGGTGATGATGAGGCAGTGTTACAGAGCTCATTGTATTCGGAAGAATCTGTCTATTCGGTGGGAGATGAAGTTAATTTCATGCTTAACATAAGCAATGTGGGAACACTTGATGCTTATGACATTCATATAGACATTGTGAATGTTAAATTGAATTATTTGTGGTTCCCAACTGATGTCGTTGTCGTTAAATCATTCGACATTGATCAAATTATTATTGGAGAAAATCTAACATATGATTTCTCAGTTACTGCCAACAGCTATATTGGTTTAAATTCGTATGTTGCGCTGATTAGTTTTATTTCTGATAAAGATCAAGAACCTGTAGATGTTGAAGATCCTTGGACAGGAATTATAAGACAGTGGCCTTTTGGAGGTGAATCTACCCACATTATAGGTTCAACTTTAACCTTTGGTATACTTATCCCACCAGTAGCTCTTCGAAATCAATCTAGACCAAGTTTTCCACTACCAGAAATTGCAGTCAACTCTACTTATCATTTATCTGATGATAACTCTAGTATAACTGTAGAATATGAAATCACTAATGAAGGTCTGTCTCCAACAGAAGTATCCATTTACCAGATCTTAGATCCATCTCTTTATAGTTTAGATTCAGCTTTTTGTAGTTATATACATGATACAATGGTAACAGATTTAGATCCAATTGAAACAATTGGGGAAATATTCAATAAAATTAGTTTTGCAAATGTAACGCTCAATCCTGGAGATAAACTCGTAATAAATGAAACATTTTCTGATCTCCCAGAAGAACTAAGCATTCCTCCTCTAATCATAACCTATCTATCAGACTATGAAATACTAACAACTGATTTTCAACCAATAGAAACACAACTAGAAAATCAACTTCCAGAAGGCGATATTCTTAATCTAAAATTTGCACCTGCTAATATTACAGAGAGAGAACAAACATCTTTCTTGTGGTCAACTTTCACTCCTATAATCCGAATTAATATCCCTGTCTCTGAGATTCATGAGAGAATTACTCTAAGCTCCCTTCCTTGGATATATGTAGTGATTAGTACAGGTGTTTTAGCAGGTATTCTTGTGATATTAATTACTTTCTCAAGATTGAGATTTAGAAATTACTAAAACATGTTTATCTCATATCAAAATCTTCTGATGTGAAGCTCCTGAGAAAAGCCATAATCTCTTCTTGCATATCTGCACTCTTTTTCATGCTCATTGTCTGTGCATAGAAGATTGAAAACAATTCCCCTAGTAAACACAGATTGCAAAGGTCGGTAGTTAACTCATCATTAGGATATCTGCATGGAAAATTCACATGCTGAACCTTTCCATCTGGGCTTCTTCCACTTATTCCCTGCTTCCACTTACAAACTCGAGGAGATGACATATATTACACCTTTTTGCCAAATCGAGAATTCAATATTTTAAATCTATCCATCATGAATAAAGAATTGATTAGAAAAAGTCAATACACTGCAGCTTTATTAACTATTAACTGATAAAGAAGCATAAGTGTCTCTAGTGAAATGTCCAGATTGCAGTAAAGAGCTTTCAATATCAAAAGATACCAAGTCTATGGTTTTTCACTGCGGTTTTTGCGGACTGAATGAGACAATATATTCAGAAGAGACCAAAGAAGCTTATGACTCTTTACTTAAAAAAAGAACAATAAGAAAACAAGCAATAAAACAATCCAACCAAGAGAAGCCAGAAGGAACTCCTCTTATTGCTAGAAAAACAGCTGAAGATAAACAGAAAATGATAGAAGAGGGGGGATATGATCCGGAAAATCTTCCTTCTTCTGTTAAACGAATCATAACTAATCCAGATATTGAATTAGTTTATTATAGATTTTTAAAACAGAAATCACCTACACTAAGTAAAAAAGAAATAGCTCTTCCCCCTGCATTAATTGATTATCTTGCAAAGAATAATCTATCTTCACTTTATGAATTCCAATCTCAAGCTTTTGATGCAATAAGTGAGGATAGTGATGTGGTAATTGTAGCTCCTACAGGAACAGGAAAAACAGAAGCTTTTCTTTTACCTATTTTGTCAAAAATATGGAATGTCTCTCCTCATCCTTTACAACGAAAGGGTTTGTCGACCCTTGTAATTTATCCAACAAAAGCTCTAGCAAAGGATCAAGAGAAAAAGATCAAACGATATGGGAATGTTTTGAGTATCACTTGCGAAATCTATGATGGAGATACACCTCAGAAGATGAGAGAAAAAATCTTAGAAAATCCTCCAGATATCTTAATAACCAATCCAGATATGTTACACTATCATTTACGAAATCCTACCTTTCGAGGGATAATAAGAAATCTAAAGGCTGTTATAATCGATGAAATCCATGTTGCTATCGGTGCCTTTGGATCCAATTTGTATTTCATACTAAAACGATTACAGAGATTGGTTAAAGAGAAAATCCAATTCATAGGTTCATCTGCTACAATTGGAAATGCAAAGGAATTCGCAAGCAAACTGTTCGATAGAGATGTAGTTGAGGTTAAAGTAAAGGAAGCTAGAAAAGCTCCAACACATTTACTAATATCTGTACCTTGGGGAGTAAGTCAATATACAATAACTTCAGAAATCGCTAGACAATTGGTGATGTCTGGTCACAAAACACTTTGTTTCCAAAATAGTCACAAGAATGCAGAGATAATCAATCTTCTCCTACGAAGTGCACGAATAGATTCTTCTGTTCATAGAGCTGGTTTGACAAAGGAATTTAGAAACAATGTTGAAACAAAATTCAGGAATGGAGACTTGAGTGCTTTAGTCTCTACACCTACATTGGAATTAGGTATAGACATTGGGGATGTAGATGGAGTGGTTTCTTCTCTAGTAGATATAACAAGTTTTACCCAACGTTTAGGAAGGGCAGGAAGAAAAGGACAAGAATCAGTAGGAACACTTGTATTAAGAAACGATGATCCAATCAGTACTTATTATAGTCTCTATCCAGAAACTTACTTCGAAGATATAAGAAAAGGATATGTAGAACCAAAGAACGAGATTGTTTCTTATTATCAAATTTTAGCTGCTACTTTAGAGAATCCTTTAGAAATAACTGAATTTCCGGAAAATCAGGATATTATCAAGAAACTTGAAAGTGAAGGATTGATCAAAAGAACTCAAACGAATTCATATAGGATTAAAACCAAGCCAGAAGTAGTTCGTACTTTACGAAGTTATTCCATTAGAGGTATTGGAGATACACTGAAAATTCAAACTGAAAAAGGAAAAAGTATAGGAGAACGTTCAATGCCAATGGCTGCAAGAGAACTACATCCTGGGGCAATATATCTTCATGGGGGGAATCATTATCGTTCCTTGTCTTTCAATTTTGATTCTAGATTTGGTGGTGGGAAAATTGAAGTTAAAAGAATACAACCCCTGAATCTAAAAACAACTGCGATGCGATACGCTATACCTACCATTATTAAAATAACTGAAAGAAAGAATGTTCAGGGAATAGATATAATTTACTGCGATTTAGAGATAACTGAAAATGTTATTGGATATACGCTCAGTGATATTTACACAAACAAAATCAAAGAAGTTAAAGATCTTGAAAATCCAATAACTTACACTTTTCCCACCAAAGGTTTCATGTTTTCAATGCCTAGACCCCCCAATTTACCGTCTAAATTTCCAGATATTTCAGAGAAGATTCTTTTCGGTGGTACTTTTCATGCAGTTGAACATGTCCTGATTGAATCAAGTTCCATGCTTACTGGTGGGGGAAGCTCAGAAATTGGAGGAATCTCAATGGATGATTCGGGAGCAATTTTCGTTTATGATGGAGCTAAAGGAGGAAGTGGTTTATCTAAACTTCTCTACAATAGAATAGAGGAAGGATTCAATAGGTCATTAAAAATCTTAGAAGGGTGCGATTGTAAAAGTGTGGATGGATGTCCCCGCTGTACTTATTCATATCAATGTGGTAACAATAATCAACCTTTGAGTAAGGTTGGAGCAATAGAATCTTTTAAGATGCTTGGTAAAGTAAAACTGAAAATAATTGAGGATTATCAAGATTATCAAGCGTATGTATAATGAGAATATTTTACAACTTTTGTACGAAGAATCAAGTCCTCTTAAGAAAAGTGTAATACTGTAGTAGGGTTTAGCATCATATCTCTGTCTCATGTGCTTTTTTGATATAAAAATGAAGTTTCTTATTGATGATCTCTCCTGATTATGATACAGATGAATTTATAGACGTAGCTTTAAATTCAATTTTTCCTTCAACTGAGGAAATTGATCCAGTGATATTGAAAGAAATTACAAACTTTCTAGAAGAAAATGAAAATAAAGTAGCTGTAGAAGATGCGGAGATGGTAAGAGGGGAGATAAGAAAAGCTCTAATCCATTTTAAAAATAGACCTTATCTATATGAAACTCGTAAGAAAATGGAGAAATTACTTAGAACTCGAGGAAATTGGAAAAGTTTTGTAATTACTCCAACACTATTTATTGAAGAAATGAAAGAAGCAGGATTAAATAATGAAGAAATAAGAATGCTAAATGATTCTCTAAAGTCAGCAGAACAATCATACGATTTAATAAAATCTATACCTGCCCCATAGCCTATAGGCATTTCCACAATACTGAACTAAACATTATTTAGTACCAAGATTTTAATTTACTAATAATAACATCAGTACCCAGAGTGAATAACATAGTGAAGTAGATGCAGAGAATTCAGAAGATATTAAATTTCTTTTCCTCACTTAGGAGTAAGAAGTTATCAAGAGAAAAGAAGATTAACTTACTAATAGCAATCATTATTTGTATCTCGTTACTTACTTTCTCTTTGGCAATCAAGAATTTTTTCTCTGAATGGTACTGGAGAGAGCAACCAAAAGTATATTCTTGGGAATTTAACTGGCCACAATACAATACAACTGTGGTTACGTTTGATAATGGAACTGTTGTTACAACTGGAACATTAAACGTCACAAGAATGTGGTTCATTGAAGCTTATGCTGATGCAACTCACTATTATGAGCCTTATCTTTACACATTCAGATTTCAGAACTGGAATCCCTATTCTGGAGGGACGTATGAAAATGACCCATTGCATGGATATGCATATGGTCCAATGTTTATCTATGGCTTATATCTGATTTCACTTTTTGTGAGTCTGTTCAATCCAGGAATCGGTAGAGCCGATCTTGTTGCTAAATCGGTGAAATGGACACATATTGCCTTCGATGCGTTTTGTGTAGTCACATTATATCTGATAATAATCTCACTCAAAGCTTTCAAAGAGAGAAAAATAACGAAACACTCCCTGGGTTTCTTGAGTGCCACATTCTTCCTCTTTGTTCCCATTAATCTTCTATATGTTGATTGCATTCATCTCAATACTCCCCAAATGGCTTTCTTCACTCTACTGAGTTTTCTATTCTTTATCAAAGAAAAATATCGTGTATCTGCATTCTTTCTAGCAATAGCATGGCTATCAAAACAAATGCCTTTGTTCTTGCTGATCCCCTGGCTATTTATTATTTGGAAAAAGAAATCTCTAAAAGAATCACTGCTAGATTTTCTGATTCCGTTTTTGGTTACTACTTTCTTACTCTCCCTTCCTTGGTTATTCATTACCCCTTATCCGTATGTTTGGCGTGTATTTGGACCTGGTAAACCAATAACAGAAATTGATTTAGATCTTATTACACATACAGTAACCTTCTCCCATAGTTTTGAATTCTTGGAAAAACCAGGTTTAGCTGATTTTTATACAACAATAAACAATTATATGATTCCTTTCCTCATAGCATATTTAGTAGCAGTAATGATTTCTTATTTTAAAGGAAATAGAATAGGGAACGATGAAACAACTTTTACTATCTTCACAAGTTGGATACTAATCAATACACATCTATTCATTTCCAGAGGTATTTACAAATATTACAATGCTTTTCTGACCCCTTTTGTGTTCCTAAGTATTCTGGTGTTTTTGGATAGTCAGATATCTTCTATATTAGATAAGAGAAAGAAAAAACTTGACGAAATAGAAAAAGAAGATAACGAAAAAGGAAAAGAAGAAATTAGTTCTTTGAACAGAAAACTGACGATACTAAGACACGTTTTGTTGTATACTTCCTTCTTCCTATCTTCTGCATTTTTCTATTATTGGAATTATGTTCTGATTGTTAGAAATAGAAATTTGCATCCGCTATTTCTGCTTGTTCTATTTGTTCTTGTTAGTCTTCTTCTGTCACCTGACCTATATCGAAGCTTAGTGGAGAAGAAGAGTTACAAAATGATAAAAGACGATAGTATAGAATTTTATCATCAAATTTCTAAAGTTTCGGAGAAGATTCAAACAAAATTCATGCGTAATAAGTCAGAAGAAAGTGAATAAACAATTATACTAGAACGATTTTTCTAACTCAAAAGTTATAAAGTATAGTTGTTATACCTTATACATAACATCCAAATCAAGTGAACTAGATGCTAAAGAAGCTGAGCAGATCCAAAAGAGGTATTTCTGAAGTACTAGCTGTTGTTATCATTCTAGGTTTGGTTTTAGGAGCAGGTGCACTTGTTGGGATTGTTCTACTGAATGTAGATGACATTGCTTTTCCAGGTTCTGTTAAGGCTACAGAACCTAAGGTAGTACAACTCTCTGCAGAAATAATAGGCATGGAAGATACAGATCTTGATGGTTATTACGATGAAATTACTTTGAACTTAACATTATTCGTTGGTTCTCCTTCAATCTATGTTAATGATGTAGACGTAGTCTTGCCTACTGGAGAAACTTTGGATGAAGCTGCATCTTGGAGTGTTACTTCTCAGCAATTTTGGCATGAGGGATACAATGGTTTTTCAATGACACCTTCTACTACTGAACCTGACATTGCACTATTCATAGCAAAAACTAGTAATCTCGATTTAGATGAAAGTGAGATAGTAGTTGGGAGTTCAGTGTATTTTGTTATTCATTATTTCTATGTTCAATCGGTAGGGAGTAGAGAGAGTTTGATAACTGCTTTCTATCAAAGTTCTCTACAATTAATAACGTAACTTGTACTTTTATTCTGTTTTGCAAAATGTTCAAATAAAAGAGAGAAACAAGAAGTGAAATAAGCTCTAAAGCATAAAGTGTGGATAAAATTGAGATCTTACATTGACATACTGAAAAAACTTGTTTCTTTTCAAACAATAAATAACCCAATAGAGAATAATTACCCAAGTAAAGATATTCTAGACTATATTGAAAGCGAATTTCTAGATCCTTTTGGATACAAGACTATACAATATGAGAAGGATGAATATTGGTCTTTGTTCTCCTATGTCAAAAGAGAAAATCCTACCATCCTATTTCTAGGTCACTGTGATGTTGTTCCCCCAGGCCCTAATTGGGAAACTGATCCTTTTGAACTTGTTATTAAAGAAGAGAAAGCCTTTGGGAGAGGATCCGCAGATATGAAAGGAGCTGTTTCTGTGATGTTAAGTCTTGCAAAGGATTTTCTTGATGAAAGTTCAGCATCCATAGTTTATGGAATAAATCTAGATGAAGAATCCGGAGGTCAAGCAGGAGCTGGAAGCCTTCTTCCTTTGTTGGAACAAAAAGGAATTGTTCCAGATTTTGTGATAAATGGGGATGCAAATGGACTGCAAATTGTTAATAGGCGTCGTAATCCATATGTTATCTCTCTTACAATGCCAAAACTAGAGAAGAAAATAAAGGGATATAAGAAATCTAAGAAATTCGAGACAGAAATAGCTGGAAATAGAACAATGCATGCAGCATATTTCATGAGAGATCTTGATGTTCATTGTGCAGATAAGGCTTCGGAATACTTAAGGAAAAATGATTTGAGAATACAAAAAATTGATGGGGCATTTGTGAAAAATAATGTTTTGCCCTCTTATATATCAATAGATTACATAGTTCCTGATGATGAAAGTGCAGAGTTGCATGTTTTTGATGAAAACTTAACTAATTTTTTCTATTCTGTTACCAAGTTTGCATCAATAGACATTCCTTCAAAACCAAGTGATTATGGAATAAATCTAACCTTCAATTTCTTCAGAGATGATACAACCCATTATCTGTGTCAAATGGATTTACGGATTATGAATAATATCCTAGAAGATGTTGAAAATTATTTTAAGGATTTTATCACTTCGTCGTCTATTACTTCTGAACTTGATGCTAAAGGAAGTATAGGAGCCGTATATACTCCCCTAGATTCGGTGTTAGTACAGAAGAGCATTGCTGTAGCTGAAAAAATGGATTTGTCAACTGAACCAATCGAAATGGGAGGAGCTACAGATTCAAGATGGTTCAGTGCTAATAACATTCCTGCTATAGAATTTGGACCTTTGGGAGGAAATGTTCATGGAGCAAATGAGTTTGTAGAAATACCTAGTTTAGCAATAGTTAGGAAATTTTATTTGAGTTTGGTTAATGAGCTTAATGATTAGGAGAGTAAAACACAACAAAATATCAAAAAAATACAAAAGAATTAAATTGTGTTAGGAATAAATGAATTAGAGAGAGTATGTCAATAGAACCAAAAAGAGCTTACAAGATAGTTTTAATTGGAGATCCTGAAGTAGGCAAAACCTCAATCAGGAGAAAATACATGGGGAAGTCTTTCAGAGCTGATTATCTGAAAACTTTGGGAGCTGATTTTGCGGCTCAGAAGGTTGATGTTGAAGGAGAGTCGGTACTTCTCACGATATGGGATCTTGCAGGACAATCCATATTTCATGGTATGCGTTCTTCCTTTTATCATGGTTGTAAAAGTGCTCTTGTTGTATGTGATGTAACAAATTCAAAAACTTTAGATAATAGTTTGAAATGGGCTGAAGAAGCTACAAAATTCGCTAAAAACTCTCTTCAAGAATTATACTTGATCGGAAATAAAATTGATTTAAAGGATGACCGTGTTGTTGAACCTACAGAACTAGAAAAATTCGCAAAAGAATTTTCAACATCATTTGATTTTCCTGTCAAAGTTTATGAAACTTCGGCTTTAACTGGAGAAAATATCAACGAGTTATTTGAACATATGAGTAAAAGGCTTATTTTGGGGGATCTAGCTGATGAGGAGGAATATGAAGAACCAGCTACCAAAATCCAATCGATACAAAAAACAGCAACAGAGAAAGTTCCAGATAGTAAGTCCGCTGATGTTAATCAAATACTAAGTTTAATTGAAGATTTAGAAGAGCGAGTTACAAAAATTAACAAAACAATTAATGAAGTAAAGAAACTTGTTGATAATCTGGAATAAAGTCATAATTATGAAAAATGCTCCAAAACTGGTTCTGAAGTCAATGTAAGGTGCTTTAGAATCAATCTTGACAAAAGTATTGAAATTCCGATTCAGAATCAGCAGCTATTTTTGGATAATCAATCAGTTCTTTGATAAAAATTCAATTTAATGATTGAACCGATTTTTGAGTTCTAGGCTTTACTAGTAGATTAAGGGCATAATCTTTTTATATAATAGGTCAATAGAAAGATTCGCTTATATTTGATAAGCAAGGTGAAAAAAAATGAATAAAAAAGGACTAATTTTGATATTCCTTTTTGTCTTATCAGGTATCGGGATTGCAGCAGTATCAAATGCAGATTCAACAACTCAACAAGTTGATGTAACTCTGTCATATGTACCATCTGCTTACGTCCCTTCTGACAGTATATATCTTGAAATAGATGCCAGATTCCTCGCAGATAACAACATTTACGGACAAGATGATGTAATTAATTTTGCATTCTTCTATGATGTTGCTGTGGTTTACTGGTGGTCAGGATTTTACGTTACCACTGGAGGCGGAGACCAACCAACAGAATGGGCCTCATGTCCCCAGAATAATTGGACAGCAGGATATCAAGGAACAGACTTGTACAATGTTACAAGAGTTTGTGGAAACTTTGAAGTTCTATTAGATGACTATGGTTTGGGCTGGAGCGCAACTGATTTAGCCGTAGATTTTGGAACTTATCAAGACATTCTATTAACACTTGACATTGGATGGCATTACCTAACAATTATAGGTTCAGAACTAGTTTCTGACGGCAATCATACAGAATTCCACTGGGAATATGCCAAAGATGAAGTGAAGTTCTATGTCGCTGAAACAAGACACGGAGATGCCACACTACAACAAGAAGCATGGTACAATTGGGCAATACCAACATCAGTACCAGTATTATCAGAGGACTTACCAAATAATAAAAACTATACAGTTACATCATGGTTTGACTTATATCAACCATATGCATTTGTAACCTCAGATACTTTTGTGCAACTTGAAGAAGGTGTAGAAGGCGCGATGATTAATACGACGGTAGAAATAACTTATAACGCTACAGATACAGAGTTTATGATGTATCACAACGCATCACATGTAACATCAGAATATGTATCCCTAGGAAACATGGGACCACACACAATTATGTGGTGGGTAAATGATGGAAACATGAATGTTGAAACAGATCCTGATGATCTGCCTCTAATAAAAGGAAACAATTTTGTGTTCTTTGCAGTTTGGGGATTCAAAGCAGACTCTTATTCAGTTGCATATATCTACTACTATGAAACTCCATACCCAGTATGTGAGATTAGCTTAGGAATAGCAAGAATATTCGTTGGTGAACCTGAAATCACAGGTCCAGGGTTCGGCATATTTATAAGTGTCTCAATGCTCGGGCTAGTTGCTGCATTAGCAATAATGCGTCGTAGAAAATAATATTAGGTGATCTTAAAATGAAAAAGAAAACAGCGTTCTTCGCTATTTTAATAATCTCTAGCTTAACAGTAGTAAGCATATATAGTGCTACTACTATTAATGCCGCACAAGAGCCTTTTGCAAACCTAGTCTTCAAAACCTATGGAGGCGGTCGTTGGGCAGATGTTGCTCTTTATGTTGCTCAATATCTACGAGATATTGGTGTAGACATAGAGATCAAAATGCTTGAATGGTCTATATTCATAGGCGAACTAGTAGCGACACACGATTACGATCTAGGTATCGTTGGTATCAGAGGAGGAGGAGCCTCTCCAGATTCGAGGTCAATCTTCACAGAAGCAGGTTCATTGAACCTATTCGGATTAACCCAAGAGATCCCATATGGTAATCTAAGTGAAACAATGCAAACAGAAGGTGTATCAATCACAGATCTAGAAACCAGACAACAACACTACTATGACTGGCAGGTTCTAATGATGGACAAAATCGTTCCATTCTTACCACTGTACGCATACAGAAGCTATGTTTCTACCTGGTCTAATACATTAGGTTATGACATTCGATGGGGTGTATATGACTCCTTACCTTACATGACCATTAGTGGAGCTCATGAAGGTCAAGAAGATATAACTGAATGGAATACAGCCGATTTGATGTGGGTAGATTTCAATCCATTAATCACAGATGATGGAGCATCTGCAGATATCTTTACATTAAATGCAGAACCCGTTATTCAATGGAGTCCTGATCTTGCACCATTAAAGACTGGTATAGTTTATGACTGGGATCAAATTGATGACTTCCATTACAAATTCTATATGCGTGATGGTGTGTATTGGAACCCAAGTTACAACGTAACAGAAAGAACATCAAGCTCAGTTGCATTAGCCGATGTACCAACTGGTGAACTAATGGTTGGTCTACAAGGTGAATACAGTGATGGAACCAATCAACAGGTTACCGCAAAAGATGCAGTCTTTACATATGCTGCATGGAATAATGGTAACACAAGTGAGGACCTTACCTACCATGACTTTATAAGCAATTGTTATGTGGATCCAGCAGATGATATGGCATTCCATATTGAAATTGATGCCAATCCAGCTACACCCGAAAAAGAAATGTATATCGATTTCTGGTCAGCATTAGCCGGTTTCGAAATTCTACCTGAATTTTATCTAAATTCAACCACATGGGACACATACAAGACATATACAGCTGGTGGATATCCAAATTGGGGTCTACACTCTGATATGCTTCAAACAGACGCATGGAAAGGATACAGTGAATCCTGCTTCGGTTGTGGTAAGTTCATGTTAGACTACTATGTCAAACACTCAGTAACTGTTCTTAAGAAGAATCCAAACTGGTTTGGTGTAGGAGCTATTGACGGAACTGAAGGAATGGAAATTCCAATTGAAACATGGAATGTAAGAGTTATTCCTGATCAAACCGCTGAACTTGCAGAATTCAAAGCTGGAAAACTAGACATCTTCAGTTTTGGTGGAGCATTTGACTCTGAAAGAAAACAAATGCAAGCAGATTCCAGATTTATCGTCCAAACCCGTCTTGGTTCATACTACGACTTTATCTTCTTCAATCTCAACCGACCTTTCGTTGGTGGTGCAGATAACTTTGTATGGTTAACTGAAGTAGGTAAAGAAGAATACACCAAGGGTGTCGCAGTAAGAAAAGCTATGTGTTATGCTATTGATCGAGAAGAAATCAATCAAGTAGTCGGAGCAGGAGAATGGTTTGTATGTCATACTACACTTCAACCATTTACAGCATACTACTACTATGATGACATCGAGCCAAAATACTCCAGAGACCTCGCGTTAGCACAAGAGTGGTTAGCCGCAGCAGGTTATGAAATTACATTACCTACTCCAGCACCGTTCCTAGCAATAATCGCAGCAATCGGAGCAGCATCAGCTATAGCTTTATACCGTAAAAGGAAATAATCATTTTCTTTTTTCTTTTTTCTTTTATTTTTATTAACATTCAAACAAAATAAGATAGAAGTGTACAATATTGTTGTAATTGTAATTTTACTATCTGAAAAAGAATGGAAATATTACTGCAGAGATAAACATAAACAATGCCATCTTAATCAATGGACTTATCTCCTTTATCGTTGTTATTAGATTACTTTGTTTTTTGGGTTTGATTAGAAAGATTCTAGTCTTTCTTCCACTAGTGACAAAAAGCATGAAAAGAAGAACGAAAGCTGTCATAAGATTATGAAATGCTACGAATATACCAAAGGATACCAAACTCTCTTGAAATGTCAATAATGCAAGATAGTAATTGATTGTTAAGATAATAGGAGTATAAATTATTGAACTGAAAGGAACAGAAAGAATCCTTTCTAGTAAGAAACCTCCTAAGGAAGATTCGAATAAATAATTACATCTGGG
>JAEOTK010000340.1 GCA_016839875.1 Candidatus Heimdallarchaeota archaeon | reverse complement strand
TTGACTCTTTCTTCTATCTCAAATTCAAGTTTACTAGCAAATCTAATCGCTCGAATAATCCTCAAATAATCTTCCTCAAAGACTATGTTCGGATCTCTTGTGGTTCTCAAAATTTTATCTCTTAAATCTTTAGTACCTTTGAATAAATCGATATATTTGTTGCCAAATAGAATGAGAGTATTTATCGTAAAATCTCTTCTTGTTAGATCTTCTGTAATGGATGCCTTTTCAACGATAGGAACTCTTGATGGATACTCATATCTCTCTTTTCGTGTAGAGTTGAATTCGAGAACTATTCTATCTGGTAATCTAACTTGGGTTGTCATGGTTTGATTGTTCATTTTGCCGATTTTCCCCTGCATCTTCTCAGCTATTACTTCAGTTAGATTATTTAGATCTCCCTTGAATACAACGAAATCTACATCTTCACTTGGGTTTCCAAGTAAAAGATCTCTTACAAATCCACCAACGATTCCGATTGAGCAATTTTGTTCAATAGAGATCGAAATCACTTGATTGATTATAGAGATGATTTCAAGATTTATTTTGTCTAACAACTCTTGTTGGACAGTGTATACTTCAATATTTTTTGCATAGCTTTGAAGCTCTTGAATACACAATTTTAAATCCTGTTCATTCTCAACAAGCATTATATCAAATAACTGATTATTACCTAATGTTATAAGGTTATTTGGCACTTTAGATTTCTATAGCTTTTTAAGAATGAAAGTACAATTGTTCATTAACCAGTATGCAGGGTTAGTGTAAAATGGCTATTGAAAATTTCCTATTTGGTTTTGAAAATGCTCTCTGGTATCTAGCTATTGGATTACTTATTTCAGGAGGTTTACTGGTTATACTTTCAGTAGTTTTTAATCTAGAAAGTTTCGCTCATGCTCTTGGTATTGGCGATCATGATATTTCAGCAGACCATGATTTTGCTAGTGATCATGATTTAGGGGATCATGACGTTTCAGTTGATCATGACGTTTCAGTTGATCATGACGTTTCAGTTGATCATGACGTTTCAATCGATCATGACGTTTCAATCGATCATGATGTTTCAATCGATCATGATGTGTCATTAGACCATGATACTGAAATTGACACTGATACTTCAACTGTTCATTTAGATGGTATAAAGGATGCTACCCATTCCTCTGCACCTATTTTTCTACTTCTTTCTACATATTTTCTAATGTTTGGAATTTTAGGAGTATCCACACTTAGAATAGCTTCTTCAAGTGTAGCTCTTCGATTTTTCCGAATAGCATTGATTATCATTTCACCTTATTTACTGGCATTATCACTCACACACCTTTGGAGAAAAATTTCTACAACGAAAGTAAAACCGATAATACGTGGAGTTCAATTAGTTGGAGCAATTGGTACTGTTTATGTTCCTGTAGATAACAAGGGAGGCATAATTCATGTAGATTTGGGAGAAGGATTAGGAGAACAAAAACTTCATGCAATTAGTGCTGGTTACCATGATAGATTCGAAAGAGAAGAAGAAGTCAGAATTGTTGCGATAAAGAATAGAGTCTATCTTGTTGACAAACCATAATTCTTCTCCTTTTTTTATGAAAAACCCAAAATGCTCTGAATCACTATCAAAAACGCCGAATTTTGCACTTTTTATTTAGATACATTAAAAAAGAACCATGGGTAATTTTGATTCACACGAAAGTGAGGGTATAGACAAAAATGTTATGGTATATATGGTTGCCAGTGGGAATAGTTATAGTAGGAATACTATTTTTGTTATTTTATGCTTCTAGATATAGGAAGTTTACTTCAGATACTTATATGATCCATTTTAGAAATGGAAGAGTAATCAAGGCAGGTATCGGAGGGAGAGCAGTTGTTATGCCTCTGATTGATGAAGTTCGAATGATACCAGTAACTACACAATCTACATTTCTAGAAGCTAAAGAGAAAGTTGTTTCGAGAGAGTTTCAGGAGATATCAGTAACCGCTTTTGTTTTTTGGAGGGTGATTGAACCAGAAGTTGCATTTTCAAGAACTTCCTGGGATCGTTCTTCACAAGCTCATGTTGAGAATATTATCAAGAATGCAGCAGAGAGTATTATAAGAACAACATGTGCAAATATGCCACTTGAAAAGATCATTCGTGATAGACAAGCAATTATCGAAGCTGTAACTAAAGAGCTTCACACATTGACTAAAGATTGGGGCTTAGTAATTGAGAGTTGTGAGATAAGGGAGATAGAGATCATTGATCCTAACTTGAAATCTAATGTAAGTGCTATCATGAAAATTGAGCAAGAAAAATTAGCTCGTTTGAAGAATGCGGAGATGCAAGAAATCACTCAACTCCGAGATCTGGAAGTAAGTAGAAAAATTGGAATAGAACAACAAGAAGTAAATCTTGATGTTGAATCCAAAGAGAAGGAAAAGAACATCAAAGTTCAAGAACTAGAGAAAAGGCGAACTGAAGTCGAAGCAGAGACTTACCAAACTAAAGTTGAAATAGAAGCATCTGCTGATGCGGAAAGAATTAAGAGATTAGCAGGAGCGAAGCAATATGAAATGGAAGCTAGGGCAATGGGAGATGCCGCAGGAATTAGAGAAGCTAAGAATGCTGAAGCAGAAGGTATTCTCAAAAGGATAGAATCTCTTGCAAAAGCAGATTCTCGATTATTCCAAGAGATGATTATTGAGAAGCTACCAGAAATCTATCAGAATTTAGAAATTGATAAAATGATAGTAACTGGAAATAAGGATGATGCATTTTCAGCAGTCGCAAACGCCATTCTTCCGTTCTTACAAATCGTTCCAGAACTAGCTAAGAAATCTACACTTGAAACAGAGAAAAAGAAATAATTTTTCTCTTTTTTCCTTTATTAAATCCTTTTACAGAGTTTTATGTTCTTTGAATTAAAAGGAAACTATTTTCTAATCCAATGAATTTGACTTTTGATAAACCATAGTGTTTTAGTATTGCTATGTGCTCATCAAGGATTAAATTAAACTCATATGAATCAAATATACTCATAATCCAATCTAAACCATAATTGAGTTTAGGTGTTAAGGTTAAAGCTAAGTAACCTTCTGCATGTAAACTGTCTTGAATATTTTTGATATAATCCTTCATATCTTCCTTAAAAACGAATTTTGATCCCATGAAAATATCCATGGTACCTTTCCTAACAGCATGTTGTAGTTGTTCTCTGTCCATAAAGTCAACATTGTAGATTTCGTACAAATCTTGAACAACCAAGCATCTGTAAAGAGAGGTTATTGGTTCTATACTGATCACATTGATTTTCTCACCAAAGAAATCAGCTAGATGCAAACTATCATATCCTGAACCAACTCCCCAGTTAAGAACGGTAATTTTGTCCTTTGTGAAAAGTAAAGGAGTTCGAGATGATATATTACTGAAAAATAAATGTCTCAATTGAAAGAAGAATTCTGACCCATATAAGGAATCAAGAGTCCTAATTAACTCATTTTCATCCAGTTTTCCTTGTTCTCCTTTCAATATAGCTTTATATTTTGAGGATAATCTGTTAAATAGAGCAACAAAAGGCGCTAGTATCCCTTCTTCTTTCTCTTTGATATCATCGTTAAGATAGCCGATAAGATACTCTCTTCTAGGGTTATCAGAGTAGAACTCACCTTGTTTTGATAGTATCTCATGTTCAGCTAGTAAATCGAAAATCCTAATGAATTCTTCTTCCATTGTGTTAAAATTCAACATGTGAAAAATTTCTTCTGGAGAACGAGGTCTGTTTAGTGTTTCAAAAACACCTAAATCTTCTAGAATTTGAGCGGCTTTTACAGCTGATAATTTTTGAAGTAAATCTAAATTTGCACTAATCATTTCATCTGTAAGTTCTTCAGGAGGAGAATACATTTTCAATTTAATACACCTAGATCTTTATTACTAAAGATGTTCTACAATAGAAATTATCAAATTAAACTTTTAATCTTTCTTATAGTTCTTGCAAAAATAAGAAAGGAATACTGCTCAAAAAACTACTTCTTCCTATAAATATCCAGATAGTTCCTTGATTTTAGGAAAATCACAAACTCAATAACAGAAGATACTGGGACAGAAAGATTCTCACTAATCGAATAAATAGATTCTTTTCCTTTTAGTAATTCCAGATTCTCTAGAAATAACTGATAATTTTTACTAAGTGTAATCCAACCCTTTTCTCTTATTATTTCAGGACGCTCAGAAAGCTCTGGATAATCATCTTGAGAATTAATAATCAAGTCCATAATTTCAGAAATAATATGCTTTTTTGGTTGTCTTGAGATGTTTTTGTCTAAATACAAAATCGATTCAAGTGTAGATTGTGTTTTGCTTTCACCTGGGACATTGATGTAGGAGTTGAATAGAATTGTAAACCAATCATCAAGATATGAATAGTTAATCTTGCTTTGAGGTTTCTTAGCTCCCACCATTATAGCTTCTTTTTCTCTATGTTTATACACGAGTAGCTCTAATCCTTTGTAGTATAAGCTTATCAAGTCTCCTTCTTTTAGGTCAACCTGATTTTTCTGAGTATCAACAAACTTGAAAAGATGTGAAAAGTCTATTTTTTTTGTGTCAATCATTTTTGGAAAGAAACGACCATCCATTACTGCTTTATGATACTGGATAAACATAAAACCATAGAAATTATTTAATTCAGTACCCGAGACTTCTGATTGATCATTAATAACTAATCCTTTTGTAATTTCTCCATCCTTTGTGTAACTAATCTGATGTGCTGCATCTTTTTCAGCTTCTATTAGTTGCTTCACAGATTCATCAAAAACTAATGGATTTCCTTTAGTTCTTTCTGATAAGGATCGAGCATATTTTGCCAGTTTATCTAAATTCGCAGAAGCAACGCAAACAAATAATAGAACAACAACATTTTCAACATCATCAAATCGTGTGATGTATCTTCCGATAACTATTCGTTCCTCTAAACTAGTTATAACATCGGCATTTGTTCGTGCAAAACCAGTATATATTTCAGCTAATGAACTGACGTCTTTTAGTTTTTCTCCGAAATTAGATCTTGAAAGCTCTTTGAGATAACACACAGGACCGTAAATTATATCGAACATAATCATTGAAACAACTTTGATACCTAAATCTCTCAAAAATGGTAGATTGAAAGGAGAAATTTCTAAATCTTGATATTTTTCTTCAGTGCTTATTTATACCACCCTTGTTTCAGCAATACATAGAGACATTTTTTCTCATGTGTGTTCTTAATGATTCTGTGTTATTTATTTACACTTTTGGTTTAATAAATGCTATTATAGTATTATCCGTGAAAACTTTACCTAGAAGAAATCAATCATTCATTCTTTCTCTTTCATCCTCAAGCACTGGGATTAATTCATTAATCACATCAAATGGACAAGTGATTAGTTGTTGTCTTGCTGTTTCCCAGAAGCTATCAAAGAGAAAAGAATGATATCCTAGTGATTCATATGATAGAGCTTGAACTAGCAACTCTAGTTTATCAACATAAGCGACAAATTTAGCTTCATTTGAATCCTTTATCTGCAATTCAGTGAACGATTCTTTCCATTTCTCCTTCACTGTTTCATTCAGTATCAATGATAACAATTCAGTACTAGCCGATGTAAGTACTTGGCTCTTGAATTCTTGATATCTATCCTTACCGAGTAGGATTTGCACTTGTCGGTCAAAATCTTGGTATCTGCATTCAGGTAAATCATGGATAATAGCTAATCTCATGACTATTTCTGTTTTAAGTTCTACTTCTGGGTTAAGTGCATTATGAAGATCACTAAGAAGAAGTGACAACATAGCAGTATTGTAGGCATGATCTGCTACGCTCTCAACATCTGATAAAGGGATACCTACACGTATCCATCCATGTCGAGGTAATCTCTTGAGTTGAATAGCGCTCTGAATAAATCCATAGACTAATTGGTATAGCTCGTCCACTTTGCTCTCACTTCACACTTGTCGTTGACTTTGAGTAAAGATGATTATTAAAAACATCGATGGGGGTAATCAAAAATAAAAGAAGAAGTAAGTTAAAAAAAAGGTTGAATTACATGAATTTTCTAATGAAATTCCATTGTCTTTCAGTATCAGCTTCTAGATCTTTTAGTTGTTTTTCAGTTATTCCTCTAAATCGACCTTGAAGACTTGTCCATTCAGTAATTGGATCTCTGTCTTCTTTAACTTCATATTTCTTACTTGGACGACTTAAAACAACAGTATTGGTTTCACGATCCCACTCAAATAATGGCCAAATTCCAGTTTGAACAGCTTTTCTTGAAATCTTGATAGAATCTGCAGAATCAGCACCCCAATTAGGAGGACAACTAATGTCAATTTGAATAAACTTGAATCCTACCAATGATATCGCTTTTTGGAACTTCTCAACAAAATCTTCTAAATAGGCTGCACTTGCTGTAGCTACGTATCTTGCATTATTCGCCATCATGATGAAAGGAACCATCTTTCGTGGAGTAGTATTTCCTTTAGGAGTAGTTCTGGTTTTAGCACCTATCATTGTATCCCCACTTCTTTGTCCTCCAGTATTTCCATAAACATTGTTAGAATACATTACATGAAGTATATTCTCTTGACGGTCACATGCTCCTATCTCAGTCGCAATACCAATATCAGCTGCAGAACCATCTCCTCCCCATACTACAACCTTTAGATCACTTTTTCCTTTTTTCTTCATTGCCCTAGATATTCCAGAAGCTACTGCATCACTAGCAGCAAAAGCTGTATTAATAGTTGGAACATTGAATGCAACTCCTTTACCTGAACCTTGATACACACTTGCACAGCTTGCAGGTACAACTGCAATTGCTTCTTCAGATATTGATCCTATTGCATGTCTAAATGCTAATGCAGATCCACAACCTGCACAAGCAAAATGACCTTTTAATAGTGCTGGCTTTGAAACTTTCAACAAATCTTTTTGTGTTACTGGCATCCTTTTCACCTTACTCCTTTAGCTCCTTTTTCACAATGTCCATAATCTTCGTATATGGAACATCTTCTCCACCAATACCCATTATTTTTCCAACAACAGGTGTATCTACATTGTTTCTCTTCAAAACAGATTCAACTTCGATTCTTAATTGACCATTATGACCAAAACTTACAGATCTATCAATAACAAATAGCTTACTATTTTTCTTAGCAAATTTTACAATATCTTCTTCAGGAAATGGTCTGAATGTTCTTACTCTTAAAGCATTGACACTGTATCCTTCTTCCTTGAGTTTGTCAATTGCTGCTTGAGTTTCATCTGCTATTGTTCCCAGAGCCATTATGGTTATATCAGCTACATCGTCTCCATACTGCTCAACTAGTCCATTACCATAAGTTCGACCAAAGCGTTCTCCAAATTCTTTGTGAACATCAATAATTTTCCCTTTGGCTCTTTCCATTGCTTCCATGAGATCTCTTCGGTTTTTTCCGTACTGTTCTGGTCCGGTCATCGCACCATAAGCCCATGGGTTATTTACATCAAGTTCAATAACTGGATCATCATATGGTCCAACGAATTCGAATGCATCTTCAGCACTAGGTAAGTCTACTTGGGCTGTGGTATGACTAATAACAAAACCATCAAGACATGGCATAGAAGGTAATGCAATGTCTTTGCTTTCAGTTATTCTAAATGATTGAAGAACAGTATCAAACACTTCTTGATTGTTCTTTGTGTACATCTGAATCCAACCTGCATCACGAAAAGCCATGCTGTCTTGAAAATCAGGCCAAATATTCCAACCTGGAGCTATACATCTATTTACAACAGGCATAATTATTGGCAATCTTCCTAATCCGGACCAAAACACATTTTCAGCCATGTAAAGAAGTCCTTGAGAAGAAGTAGCTGTGAAAGTTCTGACACCACTCCAAGCAGCTCCCATACAAGCTGCTAAGGCAGAATGTTCACTCTCAACTATAATGAATTCTGCATCCAATAAACCATTTTCAACATACTGACTTATTTTTTCAACTATTGTTGTTTGAGGTGTTATAGGATAAGCAGCAATCACTTCAGGTTTTGCATAAAGAGCAGCAATTGATGCAGCATCATTTCCTGTTATTGATTTGGTCTCTTGTTTAACTGCCATCTTCATTCACCCTCAACCTTCATGGTTATAGCTTGTTTTGGACATTCTTCAGCACAAATACCACAACCTTTGCAGTATTCGTAATCGTAGCTAATAACTTGGTCTTTCTCTCTATCTGCTGGATATATAGCTGTATCAGGACAGTATTTCCAACAAATATTGCATTTTATACATTTCTCAGGATCTACAACCGGATAGTATGTTCGCCAATCTCCTGTTCTTCCTGCAGCTCCTTCCATTGGATATAATATAGGTAAACTCGGTTCTTTTGTCATGCTATTACCACCTCAGTTTCTTCAAAAGCTCTTTTTGCGGCTTCAATATTTTTTGGAGCTATTCTTTCTCCCATAAAGCTTGCAATTGCCTTTAACAGATTGTCTAAGCTAACAATTTCAGTTCCTTTTGCAAATGCACCTAGCATTGATATATTAACTAGTGTAAATCCACTTAGGACTAAACCCAACTCCTGGGATATCCCTGTAGCATCAACATAAGCTACTTTTCTACCTGTTCCCTTCAGAGCATCTGGAACTTCTTTGGAATTGACAACAATTACTCCTTCTTTATCTATGTTATCTATGGGTATCTTATCGAATAGACTCATGTCAAGAATCAATGCATGATTAGCAAAATACACTGGACTGTGAATTTTTATTGGCTCTGTGTCGAATCTAACATATGCTTGCACTGTTGCCCCTCGACGTTCAGAACCATAGACTGGTATAGCTTGAGTGTCGAGTCCTTCGTACATTCCTGCTTCTGCAAGAATCTTAGCTCCTGTTACTCCTCCCGAGCCTCCACGGCTAATTTGGATAACTTCTATCATTACTTCTGACCATACTCCTTTCTGCTTCAGAGATGATTTGATTTTTTATAATTGTTTCTGTATCACAGCTTACTACAGTGCAAAAAAAGACTTTACATTTGTAAATATTTCTTATTCTGATTTAGTGGTTTTTATCAAAATGTCAATTCCCTCGTATTTCTTAAAAATAATACCTTGACTACACACTAGACTTATTGAGTCTGATTCGATTTCTGTAAAAGGTCCAACCCGAGTTATTACATCAACATTAGCATCATGTCTCTTCTTAAGACCGGATAATCCTAAGATAACATGAGGTCCTCTAAACTCAATCACATCTAAACCAGGAAAACCAGCAATTTCTTGTGGAGTTGAAATGGTTAGTTTGTTTATCGTTTCTTGTGTAGAGTATTTTCTTAGAAGAAGAGCATTTACTTTTATTTCGGAGACTTCCTTAAATGAAGATTCAAGGAGTTTTGATGCAAATTTAAACTTCTGATCTTTATCCATAGGCCAGAGAACTGCTAGTCCAATTTCTGGAAACACCGAAATAGTGACTTGTGATTTCAGAGGAACAAAAAGGAAGTTTTGGAAGTCATCTACTTGCTTGAATGTCACAACAAATAAATAATGAAGTGGAGAAGAAGACTGTTTTGAAATAAAGCTTGTTATGTTCTTTATTTTAAGTTCTGTAGCAATCACTTTAGATTTCTTTTGGAGTTCATTCTTCAATTTTGTAGAAGTGTCGAATTTCTTTGTTGGTGTGAATCTAAAAGCACGTTGATACACATCAAAGAACATATGGTTCATTGCATTGGACCATGCCTTTCTTATCTTAGTAGAACTAATACTCTTGTCCTTAATTGCTTTTTGAAATTTAGTTTTAGCTTGCTCTAACTTTAGTTTAGGTGGTTTTTTTCCTTTGATTGTTAAAATAGTTTGTAATTCTTTTAGAGATAGGTAATCGATGAAAGTAGGACCACTCATTCAAGCCACCAGCCAAGATGCTACTGTTTTAAGACTATTAGTCTTGATGTTCTATACTAAACTACCTATTTAATTTTTTTATCGTTTCTTAGGGAGAAAATTAACATTTGTTATCTAAAAAGAACAAAATTGAAAATAAAAAGAGATGAATTAAAGAACTACACCTATTTTTATTAGGATTAATTGTATAGCAAAAGCTGTAACTAAACTTGTTAAGACAACAATTAAAGTGCTCATTTTCCAGTTTCTTTGTTGAGACATTTCTATGTATAAGAAGAACCAAATTATTGATGCAATTGCCAATATTATAAACAACGCTAACAAGAATGTTAGCAACCCACCTGTTATTATGCCATTGTATTGAGTGAAAACCATTTTTATGCCTCTCAGCTTTCTGACCGTGTAATTTTTTAGGATTTAAAAATATTTGCCATTCCGTCTTCTATCCGGGTATGAAGTATTTACCTTGGAGCTTACCTTTAATACCCAGTTTCTTAATATACATAGGAATAATTTTTTCTAGACTCTCTACAGATACACCTATTTCTTCAGCTAGTTTTTCAAGATCTTGTTTTTCTCCAGAAGTAACAGCATGTTCGATTTTGTATTTCTTTGTATCTTCTTCTTTAACTTCACCCTTGGTTTTACCTTTAGCTCCCATTTTTGTTTTTCCACATTTTGGACAAGTCCAAGTCGCCATTAATACAATAGTCACATTTCCATCTTTATCTGGCATCGGAGCAACCTTTGTCCATTCCTTATTTGTTGGAACATCAGTTGGAAGCCAGGTCTCTCCGCATTTGCACTTAATCATTTTAGTTTTTGCCATTTTTTCTCATGAGAAATTCTAATGGTAGAATAAAATCTTTTCTATCAACTTTAATTTTAGAAAATGTTTCAGTATAGCTGAAACTAATCTTATACTCAAAAAAAGCTAGTTTTATAAGCTTGTAAGATGACAAAAGAGCAGACAATTCAATTTACTTAAAGTACTGTGAGTTCGATGAGTTCGACGAAATGCCTTGCTTGCTGGGAAGAAATAGACGATGGTCAGAAGATATGCCATCATTGTGGATCTGATCAAGAAGATGTAAAGGATTTTCTAGCATTGGCTGTATTAAAACAACAAAAAAAGAAGATTACTGTTCCTAAAAAAACACCTGTTCTAGATTATATTTTCAAAGTAGATCCTGACACAAAAGAAGAAGTTACTATTTCTGCAGATCTGTCTTCATCTCCCGCTTCACCAACACAGGCAGCACCAACATCATCAGCTTATCAACCTGCAAGACCAACCTGGTTAGGAACTCCAGTAGCTGAAAAACCTGCTGTACCAACAAAGGTAATAGATTCTGAAGAAGATAAGAAGGATGGAATAAAATCCAAAACAGTTGTATGTCCTCACTGTTCTGAAGAAGTTCCTTTTAAGCAATTCTGTAAATTCTGTGGAAAAAGTCTGCAAAAAGAATGTACTAAATGTAATAAACAAATAAAAATTGCAGCAAAGTTCTGTACTCACTGTGGTCAAATTCAAGAACAAGAAAACGAATCTTGAAAAGTTACGAAAAATTCTCAGTGAAAACTCATGAAACTTCCAAAACCTTACATCGCAATTTTGTTTAATTGGAATAAGGAAAAACTATCCTCTGACATCATATATTTTTCACTAAAAAACACTAAGAATGCTATTGTTTATTCTAGATTGCAATTTATTTATGAAAAAAAGTATCTTCGAGTTTACAAATATCTCCGAATAGGTAGAAGTTCAAATTTCTATATACGTCCTCGAACTGCAACTGAGAATCTAAGAGATGCCGAATATATCCTTGTTCCTGATACAGATCAACCTTGGGATAACAAAGGTTTCTTAGAGTATTGTTCCACATTTAAAATCTCAAAACCTAAACTTGCTACTGTCTGTTGGAATTGTCTGTCACGACGTAATAAATGGACATCTCTAAATGAAGATTCAGTAAAATATAAGGGAAACAGAATCTGTGAATACTGCATAAAAAATGAACTCAATCAAGAGCTTCAGAAGAGCAATCTATTTGTTTCTGGCGGATTAACTAAGTTTTTCCAACAACAAGCTGAAAGGGAAGGAAAATTAGATGTAGTTCTTGAAAATATTTCTTTTGGAACTGAACAAGACCCGATCAGAGATCCTGATTCTACTCTTTTCGATGTTATTCCAGCTAAAAAATTAGGAAAATCATTAAGGTTGAATGATGTCCCAAATCTACCTGACAAATTGAAGAAATTGCTAGTTTCTGATGGCATTAAATCCTTGTTACCGATTCAAGAAAAAGCACTAGAAAAGGGGTTGCTTTCACAAAAAGACCTTCTTGTTGTTGCTGGTACTACAGCTGGAAAAACACTGATTGGTGAATTCGCAGGAATAACTCAAGCATTAAAGAAAAAGAAATTCATCTATCTATCACCCCTAGTAGCTCTAACTAATCAGAAATATGAGCAATTCAGGAAAAGATATAGCAAAATTGGACTAAAAACAGCAATTAGAGTGGGTATGAGTCGTATTCAAGTAGATGGAGAATTCTCTCCAATAGTTGATGGTGTATATGAAAGAGCAGATATAATTGTGGCCACGTATGAAGCATTTGATTTTGTATTAAGGGACAATAAAAGCAAATCTCTAGGAGATGTGGGTGTTATTGTTATAGACGAAGTTCAAATGCTAGTGGCAAAAGGTAGAGGATTTAGACTTAATGGACTAATTGCAAGGTTAAAGGCACTGTTTCCAAGAGCTCAATTTATCTATTTATCTGCAACAATTGGCAACCCCGAAATTTTGGCTGAGGAATTATCTGCTGAGTGTGTTGCATATTTAGATCGACCTATTCTCCTTGAGAGACACACTATTTTAAATGAAAATGAAAGTGAAAGATTTGATCATCTATCTAAGATTTGTAGAAATGAGGAAAAAATTGTTTCTAGTACGGGTTACCATGGACAAACTCTTGTTTTTACAAACTCGAGAAAGAATTGTGAAAATTTAGCAAGAAAATTGAAACGGAAAGGAATCAAAGCATCATTTTACCACGCAGGATTAACATTCAAGCAAAGAAAAATTGTAGAAAGAGGATTTGAGAAAGGAAAATTCTCAACAGTTGTCACAACTATCGCTCTAGGTGCGGGTGTTGATTTTCCTGCTTCCACAGTTATCTTTGAAAATCTGGCAATGGGTATTGAATGGCTTTCAGTTGCCGAATTTCATCAAATGCTAGGTAGAGCTGGAAGGCTAGGTTTCCATGACAAGGGAAAAGTTTACTTATTGGTTGAACCTGGTAGAAAAATATTCGTAGGACAAAAAGAAACTGAAGAGCAAGTTGCCTTTGAATTACTAACAAAACCAATTGAAGATGTTGATCCAGTTCTTGAAACAATACAAGAGGAAGAAGAGCTATTAGCTACAGTCACTGCTTTCAACAATGTGAATATTTCAAAAGACAAACTGATTTTCACTAATATTCTAGGTAGAACTACACCTCTTAAAGAAAACATGAGAGCACTAAGAAAAATGGAAATGATTTACGTGAAGGATAATATTATCTTTCCAACAAAGCTAGGAAAAGCAGCTTCCTTATCATTCCTCGCCCCATCATTTGCGTTAAGATTAGTTCAAGAGATTAGAAGACAGAAAGGAAAAGGCTATACTGAAGATTTTGCATTAACGATAGCAATTAAGATCAAGCCTTTTAGGTCAGTACACCTTTCTTCAAGATTGCATGGAGAAATAGAAAGAGTACTGAAATCAACAATCTCAACAAACATATTTTCAGGAGCTGTTTTAGATCTATATGCAGGTAATGGTTGGGGGAGAAGAAATCCAACTCAATACATAATAGATGCTTTTGCTGACTGGACAAAGAATATCTTCATATGTAATTGTGCAGATAAGCCCTTCTGCAGTTGTGGAGAAATAAATTTCTCAAAAATCATTGTTGATTTACGAAACAAAGGTTACTCACCTTCTCGAATTACTGATGAAATAAGAAAACTGCACAATATTCAACTTTACCCAGGTGACTTGTACTCTTATCTTGATTCACTAGTACATAATCTTGAAGCAATCCATCGTTTAGCGAAAGTACTTGAAGAAGAGGAGTTACGCTCTCATACAAAACAAATAGCTAAAAATATAGAAAATCCTCAAGTTGATAAATAAATATAAAATTGAATAGATTTATCAATACCCTTACTTTTTATTCTTATCAAGTGGGTAGAATATTTATGGATGAAATAGAGGTTGAAATGTCATTATCAAATGAAGATCTCGCCGTTCTAGCATTAGGATTTCTTGGTTTTGCTTTCTCATTTGCTGATGTAAGATCTGAAACATCAATAGCAATGTTTGCATTTCCAATCATAGTTATTTTCTTAATTTGCTGGGGATTTGTAAGATTTCGTCGTCGTCCCTTACCCAAACAAATCCAATATTCTCGCTATATCTTCCTAGGTCATATCAAAACCCTTAGAAATTACAATTTGCTTGCGATCATCTTTCATAACCTACTAATTTTAACACAGTATATCTCGCTAGAAATTACATACCAAAATAATAACGCAAGATTAGCTCTTGTTTATAATTATGTTTGTCTATTTGTTTTCACTGTCGTTGAATTTGCAGGACATATAACGTCGTCTGATGTGTATGAAGTTTTCCCGAAGATGAAAGATGAAGATGAATCAGCATATAGAAAAAAACGTTTTGAAATCTTATTTGGTACAAAATTCTGGATTTGGATTGTTATTACTAGTCTTATCAGTATTGGACTCATGTATCTTCCATTTGCTGCAATTATTTTAACAGGTGATGTATTCCTTATAGTAAGTCAAGTAATATTGGTGATTTTCGGTCTTGGAATAGTGCTGTACTTCTATTACAGAGTAGTTTCATTCGAGAAACTAGAAACAGCTGATATGGTAATAAAAGCAGCAAATTACTACAATGATGTGGAACTCAAAGAAGAAAGTTATGAACTGCTAGAAGAGTATACAAAATCAAAAGGTGAAAATATAGTCATAATGTCCAAACTAGCTTTGATGTACACCCAAGATAGTAAATACGATAGAGTTCTAGAATTGACAGAAAAAGTTCTCGCTGAAACTGAAGGAAAAGAAGTAAATATTCCTCATATGATTGCTCGAGCACATCTTTTACGAAGTATATCTCTTAAAGCAAAAGAACAGTATGAAGATGCATATAAGGAAGTTACACAAACTCTGAAGTACACTCCTGAAAACAATGCTGCTAGAAAACTAAGGAGAGATTTGCGAAAAATCCTCAAAATTCAGAAACAGGAAAAGAAATAACTTCTACAATATCTTGAAGGATTTTCACTAACTACCCTAATCACAAATGGTTTATATGAAAAACACTATAGGGAATTAGATGAGACTTTGTTCTATCAACACAACCCTAAATGAGAATATAGATCCAAAAACTATCATTGATGCAATAGATCCAAAAATTGCTAATGTTAAGTTTAATATTGTCAAAAAAATGGGGGCTGGTTTAGATAGAAATATACTTGAAAAATCACACATTTTGTTCATTAGTTTACCCAGAAAAAAACTTACACAAGAACAGTATATTGAGCTTATTTCTTACATCGATATTGGAGGGTGTTTGATCCTTACCTTACCCTCACCTCCATGGGATGAGTTAGGAAGATTCTTCGAGGAACTTAGAAAGGAACTAGGAATTTCTTTCAGACAAAATTTTGTTTTTGGATTTCCTAGGATTCCCAAAGATACCAGATTGGTTGGTTCAACACTAACCATTACAAAAGCTCATGTGATTGACTATAATATAGATGAGAAATTCTTGAAAGAAAATGGTATTAAAGAATTCATTCCACTTGCTTTGATGGACAATCAACCAGTAATTTTAGCAGGTAAGAAGAGAAGAGGAAATTTCATAGTTTTCAGCACTCC
>JAEOTK010000339.1 GCA_016839875.1 Candidatus Heimdallarchaeota archaeon | reverse complement strand
TTTATCTGAATATTTAAATCGTAATCTTGATATTTCATTGATACCACTTTTTTAACCTACCTAAAATCAAGTATCAATTACTTGAGGCGTGATTCTAAGCAATTATTTAGGGCGTTGAAAAAAACTTTAGCAAAATAATTACTTATTTCTAATCTTCCTCAACTACAATGCATGATTGAGGAGTGGGTTTTAAAAGACTTCGATTAAACAGAATTTTCATTGTATATTTTCAAAGAAAAAATCTGTTAAAAATAAAAAAAAAGAAAACTCCCTCTCCTGCTGAATATAATTGAGTTCTAAACCTTTTTTCATCCGCTGTTCTTACTTCTTGTAAATCTTATGATTCTCAAGATATTGTGAAGAAATGTAATTTTTCAAGTTTGATTAATGAATTCTTTATCAAAATTTGAAAAGTAGTCAGAAAATTAGATACATTTACTCTATTCTTATGCAGAACAATGAGATCATAAAGAGTTTTTTCTTCGTTATTTAAACATTCATTTAGAAGTTCTAGATAGTAATAAGCATATATTTTAGGAAGATCCCCTAATATGATGTCTTCTTTCTGTAAGAATCTTTCAATTGATCTTTCTGTGGATGTAGGAATAGAAATGTGAGAATTACAAAGATAATCAATAATTAGTAGTTCTTCTTCGAGAAACTTATTTGTGATTTTGAGATCAATGAAAGAAAACAAAAAAGTTAATATCTTCTCATCAGCATATACTACCTCTTCTAAGATATTTGCTATATTCTCGAGCCACCAAGTAGCATTTTTCTCATCAATCTCGTCAGAAAAAGTAATTGTGATCTCAACAAAGCTTAGGGGAGACACACCAGTTAATTTCTTATCACTAATTAAATCTGATTCGGTTTTGAAAATAAGTTGTCTCAATTTATCCTTGATTTCTAATCCTTCAATATATGATATCTCAAAACTTTCATCAATGGAAATCAATTGTTGCGAAAATTCTGTTTTGGATGGTGAAGGAATATTGAATAAAGAGACTTCTTCTTCTTTACTCTCTTTGTCTTCGTCATAGGAAACGGAAACTTGTGAGCGAACAGAAAGATTGGAATCAACAAAGAGGATGTTTGATTTAATTTCCGTATCAATGCATTGGTGAGTGTCTACAAGCTCAATTAAGCCTCTTTTATCAACTTTGAGATTTAGCGACAGAGGGATAATTGCCATTCTTTTCTTTAGACAAAGATTACAATGATAAGTAATAATTCCTTGATCTATATTCTCCATCAACTATCTACTCTCCAATGATTATAATTCCATTAAAAAGACATCATTAAATCTTTTATTCTACTGCTAGTCGAAAAATTTAGTTAAATTGATTCTTGATTATACTTTTGTGCGATTTAACATAAAAAAAGAAGATTCCTTTCTTTGAGTTTTGGTTACTTCAGTACCCATTGCACACTTGAAACATAATGGAAAGTTGCTCACCTTCCGAATCTTCTGCAATGCTTTCTCAGATAAACCACTTTGAGAATGAGCTTTTTGAAAAGTTATTGATTTTCTTATGAATCATCATTTCCCAAGAAACATATTCTTCAATTTTTTACTCAATATAAGATATCTCTCTATCTGCGAGAAATGAGGTATTAATTTTTATCTTATCTTCAGTAAATTCACGGAAAATCATCTTAGATAGATTGTATCTTTTCTTCATCTTATGAATAAATTTCGGAACTTTGTTTTTAACGAATCTTTTTTCTTCTTGATTTTTCTTCTTTCTCTAAATGTCTCTCTCTCTCTTTTCTTCTGGATAACAACTTTCAGCTTCTTTTTTTCTATATTTGAGCATATCAAATCCTATCAATACTACTGGAATATCTTTTATTTCATTCTCTGCAAGTTGTAATTCAATTTCGAATTCTTTAAGCATATTCTTATTATTGATATCAAAAATAAAAAAAATTCTGTATGATCCCTTATAATAAAGAGGTCTTACATAATTAAACCGTTGATCAAAATTTGTGATAAAATAGGATGTCCTAATTTTTTTATTAAGTATCTCAATATCTTTAACAAAGAATTCTACACCAATCGTTGGCAAGTATCTTCCCCTGCGCTTCAAGTCCAAATTCTCTAGAAGTATATCTATCTCTTCTTCTTCTCCACTTATTGAAAATTTAATTAATGAATCGAAATACTCAGACATTCTACTTCCTTCACTTTTCTTCTTTTCTTATTGTTTTTATCTTGGTTAAGAATCTCATTCTATTAAAATATGTTGTAGAATAGATAATTTCAAGATAATCTCTTGTTTCCCAAATAGTTTTATAAAGTGAAATAGCTTTAACTATCTAATAAACATGAAATTCATTAAGTCTACGTGGTCAGGATTTGAAATAGATTCAAGTGAATATTCTGCATCCTTTGCTTTGGAAAATCCATATGAAGGATTAAAGGTCTTATTCTCTTCAAGGGAGAGAACTCATATAAGATGTGAAGAAATAGTAACCAGTTTCGAAAGAGCAATTGAAATGGCAAAGTTAGAAAATCCGCTAATTATCGAAGAAATTGAAGTAGGAAAAAGAAAATTAATAGCTATATACAATAAATTCAAAGGAACAACTGATAATCTTCTATCTAAATCAGATATATTAGAAATTGTGAAAGCTGTAGAGATTCTTCTTTCTAATTTCCCCCACTTAGCTTATGAATTTTATAGAAGTATAGTATATGTTAATGGTTTTCCACATTCAATAGTAGGAGCAGCTTTCACTTTTACCTACGCGATCCAAGATGGTCTTTCAATTTTTAAGTCCCCTCATGGGGACATCTACAAATCATACTAACGAAGATGAGAAATGATGAGTAATCGTCCAATGGATATGATCCTAGAAGAAATCAAGAAGATAGAATTGAATGAAAAATTGGAAGAAATCAAAAAATTAAGCAGAAGTGGAGATAATGATTTTTATTACTCTCTTAATCGATTTGAGAATGAAGATTCTTCTCTCAATTTTGGAAAAGGATCTGGACCAGAATGGACACGCGATACTTTTTATGAACGTTCTGAAACTTCTATGGATATCCATGTTGAATATGATTTTATTCCAGATGAGGATTTAATTGAAATAGAAGAGAATCTTGCATCTCTAGGCTACTATATACTTTTCTTGATAGAAGAAATATTCCAAAACAAAAGAATCTACAAAGATCCTGCAATATTATTCTACTTAATACGAAAGCCTGAAGATTATAATTTTAGAAATCCGGATTATGATGAAAAAATCTTATCTAAACTTTCGAATCTGAGAAATTTCTATGATGAATGTGTTGACTATCTTCTAACTTCCATAATGGCTGTTTTTAATGCTAGAGCCTCTGAAATAGACAGAGAATTTTATTATTTTGATGCTGTGGATATCTTTGCAGCAATTGCTTACACATATTGGTCGTTAATCATAAATCCTGATAATAGTCAAGAAGTGTATTCATTTTTCAATAGATTCCTTTCAGAATTTTTACATCCGAAACTAACGGTTGAGAAAAACTATTCTGATTATCTAAAAAGTAAATTCAGATATTTTATCTACTCTAATCCCGAATATAGAACATTCATGAGTATAAGTGAATACGAGGACATTGCTAAGCTTAAGAAGGAAAATGATGCGTTTATTACTGAAAAACTAAATGATGAATCACATCTTGTTAAACTAAATGCCCTTAGATTAATAAGAGAAAGAAAAATCGAAAAAGCTTTCTCAAAAATCTGTGATTTGCTAGAAAAAGAATCAGAAATCTTTAAACTAGAAGCAATAAAAACAATCCATATCTTAAATCCAGAAAAGGCATATGAGTATCTAGAATCATTAATCAGTGATGAGAATTTCGCTATTCGAAGAGAAGCAATCTCACTTCTAGAC
>JAEOTK010000338.1 GCA_016839875.1 Candidatus Heimdallarchaeota archaeon | reverse complement strand
GAAGAACCAGAGGAAGAGATTATTCCAGTTGATTCCATAGAATCACTCATGGATGAAGTATCTATAAAAGATGAAATTGATGAGTATGAAGTTGAGGAAGAAGTTCTCGAACCTGCTGAGGATCCATCCGTAGAACAAGCTGTTGTAGAAGAAGTATTCAAAGATATATTTGCAGCTGAAAAACAAGAACAAACACTAAGAGAAGGAACCCTCGATGAAGTAGAACCTGATAAGGTAGTTTCCGATGAAGAACCTGCTGAAAGGGAATTCTCAGATATTGTAGATGATGTTTTTGATGAAGAGGAATTAGTTTCTTATGATTTACCAATCGTCGAAGAAGAGGACGAAGTATTAGGAGAAGAGCAAATAAGTGATTTGCCAGCTGTAGATGAAGAAGTAACAGGACCAATAATTACAGATGAACTAGAACAAGTGATTGAAGACACGACACTTCATGAAGAGGTTATTGAAGAATCATCTCTTATTGAACAACCAATAGCAGATGCTTTGGGTGACTCAACCCCTGAAAGAGATGAAATGTTTTCGCTAGAAGAAAGACTAGAAATAAGGAAAAAAGAACTAGTAAGTCTGGAACATGCATTGAAAGCTGAAGAAAAAGCTGTAGAGAAAGTATCTCAGCGAACTGTTGGACTTGAGTACTACAAGCGTATGTATCCACAAAAAATCTATCCTTTAACTATAAGAATCCCACCAGCTGAGAATGGTGAGTCAAGCAATTTGAATGAAGTAAAGCTTTTACCAGTGTTCCCAGGTTGCCATGTGACACCGCAAGACGATGTAGTGGATCTAAGCAGTGAAAAAATGACTGTTGCAGAATTCAGTGTAACTCCTCTTGCAAGAAGAGGGAAAATCACAGGACGACTAAGTCTTTGGTTCAATAAAAGAAATATTTTCAGAATAAACGCACCCGTAAAAGTTGCGAATAACTTCTGGCCAAGATTCACAGGTATTCTTGCTATTCTATTTGCAATATTTCCAATTGTTGCTATGTTCACTTCCCTTAACACTACAATAGCAAGTAGAGTGGGATTAGCAGACAATTACATACTAGGTATAGAAATCGGAATTATAGGATTACTTCTAATCCTTACAGTGATAATAATTATTGCACAGAGACCTTTGAAAGCATCTCTCAACAGGAAATTCTACCCATTTGATGTAGAAGAAAAGTAATGAGTTAATTTTAACTCATTTATTTTTTATTTTTAAGGTTCTAGAAAGATTTAGAGTTTGTATTATAAAAAAAAGAGATAAATAATTAATAAAAATTTTATTAATCTATTAATTACATTAACTAGTGGGTAATAGATATGGAAATTAATCAAATTTTACAAATAATTTCAATTTCAGTTGCGGTATGTAGTATTGTTGTTGCTTTTATAATTGGGCTTCGTTCGATTCAGAATTTTACTACCTCTCGTAAAGCATCAGTGTTTATAAATTATCAATCTCAGGCCTATAACAAACAACAAATGTTGGATCAAATGGAGATTTTTAATAAGTGGTCTTGGAAGAATTATGAAGATTTCAGGCAAAAGTATGGACCGGCAACCAATCCGGAAGCCTATGCGAAATTTATATCAGTAATTGGATTTTATGAAGGTTTAGCTCGTTTGTTGAAAAAAGGAATTATTGAGGATGACCTAATACCAGAAATGGTAGCGATAAGCATTGTTATGTTTTATGAAAAAACACGTACAATTCAAAATGAAATGTTTGAAATTTTGGTACGACCGGAATCCGCGAATCTTTTGGATTATCTATACAACCTAATTACAACTCAAAAGTAGCTGTGAATCCTAAATGCATGGATTTCTTGGAGTGTAGAACTTTTGTGAGTGTTATCAGTTATTCATAATAGCTGCAAAGTGGGTTGTGTAATGAAATTTCTGAATTCTTAATTTTAAAAAATTCAGATTCTCTGAAAGTTTTTTACTTTCCATCCACATCAAGCTCTATAAATTTGAGAGTATTTAAACTAAGAACAAACAACAAATTTCTAGAAAGATTTTAATATTATCTTTATAACATCAATGAATTAGGCGAAAAGACATATGAAAGATTTCACAGCATTCCTCGGACCAAAAGGATTACTTGCGTTTGGAATTATATTCCTCATCTTAGGTTTACTAGCACTTGTATGGTTGATAATTTATCAAGAAGCAGATCCTGATAGATCTTTTAGAGGATCAATTGCTAGAGCAATTGCCGCATCAATGTTTCTCGGAATGTCTGTTTTCATGTTTCTAGTAAAT
>JAEOTK010000053.1 GCA_016839875.1 Candidatus Heimdallarchaeota archaeon | reverse complement strand
CCAGAACGATGGGCCAAGATATTGCGGATAGTTATAGTACCTGAATCGTTAAAACGACTGTTTATTTTGAAATCTGGGAGATAAGTTGTAATTGGTGCGTCTAAATCCACTAAACCTTCTTCATATAATTTCATAATCTCAATTGCCGTAAACAATTTAGAAATTGAACCTACTTTGAAAACAGTGTTCAAATCTGCTTGCAGGTCTTCTTCAATATTGGCAATACCTGTTACTTCTTGATAGATTGTTTCATTACCAACAATGAGACTAACAGCTGTACAAGGTAATTTTTCTTTTCGTTGTAATCTGTTTAATTCATATTTGGTAAAATCTATAGTATAGGAGTAATCATCAATAGGAATGTTTCTAGGTTTAATAGGAGAATAGGGAATAACAGATAATGTAACTGTAATTGTTACTAAAACTATTATTATAGCGATAAACTTCTTACTTTTAAATATACTCAATTTTGTGCGACCTTCTGTTTTGAATAAACGGAGAAGGTCTATAGGCCCTTTTAAAGTTACGTAAATAAGTTAAGAAGAAATCAAGAGACTATTACTAGCAGAATAGATTCAACATATTGCTATTAAATAGATTGGTCATCATCTGAAAATCTTGGATTATCGGTACTTGCTAATGCTAGTTCTGGTTTAATATCCAAAATTCCCTTGGGGGAGATTTTCTCTGAATAGTCTGATCCCATCAATCCTTTTCTTCTAGAATATATCATCCCAAAAATAAACGTAATTGTAAGAATTCCCGAGCCTGCTAGGAGCACATACATAGGTAAAATATATTCCGCAATTAAGGCTACAATCCCCATTCCTAGTAATTGGGCAATTCCTTGTAATAATTGTTGTGCTCCAAATACTCTCCCTTGTCGTTCATACTTAACGGATTCTTGAATCAATGTTGAAGCTGGTACGTTTATACAAACTAGCATTATACCATAACTGAACATTATAATTGTCATAACATAGAGATTTCTAACGACTGCAAATATGTACATTGCTACAATCATAGCACCAAAAGCGCTATTTATAACTAATATTTTCCGCTTTATCTTCCCGATTCTCATAAGAACTATGGCTGTAATAATTCCCGATATTCCCATTATTGCTTGCAGAATTCCATACCACGTTGCCCCTAAATTCATTTCTCCTTGAATAATTACTATAAAAAGAACATTAACAGCTCCTAATGAAAAAGTAATGAATGAAAATATAAAAAGCATGTAAGATATTTTTGGATACTTTCTAATTGTTTGATAACCTATTTTAATATCTTCTCCAAAACGCTGTAATTCTTCTTTTATATTTTTACTTTTTTCTCTTACAACTTCTGGAGGTTTCTTCCCTATAAGAAAAATAACTCCTATGAGTACTCCAGACACTGCAAACGTTCCTGCATCAAATATGAAACTCAATAAATAGCTTCGCTCTGCTAATAAACCTGCAAGAACAAATCCAAAAATTGATGCAATCTGAAAAACAGAAGAACCAACTGAATTAGCTATCAGGAGATTTTTTTTCTTAACAATTAATCGAGTATAAGCATTCCTTGAAGGGAAGAAGAATGCTGCTGAAGCAGAATTTATGAAACAAAGAATGAATAAAGGCCATAGAACATGAAGATAATCCGGAACAGGTTGCATTGTTGAGAGAATGTTATTAAGATCTGGTACGATTGTATAGCGTATCATCGTTAATTGGTTAATGAAGAGATAAATTATCACGAAACCAACTGATGCGAGTGCACTGAATATATTTGAGAAAAACATAAGTTTTCTTTGATCAAACCGATCAGCTAAAACACCAGCAAGTGGTGCAATTATAACGAAAGGTGATAACCAAATTATAGAAAGAACACCCATTAAGAATGGGCTTGCAGTAAGTTCGAAAATAAGAAATTCAATAGCTAAACCAGATATAGCTCTACCAATATTTTCTATAAATTGAGCAGCAAATAAAACCATAAAAGTAGCATTAGTGAGAACCTCTATAATTGAAGGTTTGTCAGTTGAAACCATTTCTTCTGTTAAAGTATTATCCTCAAACATAATAGTATCAGCTCAAAACACAATTTAATTTGCTTGCTTCATAATCAAAATAAATGAATTTTCGACCCTAATATGTTCTTCTTAAGCTAGAGAAGTTATTTTCTAAACCAGAACGTTCATTTGTGAAGCTATTTTGCTTATTGATTACATACGTTGGTTGAGAGATTTCTTCGATGAAAAATCAATCAGTTTTATTAAATTTGTCAAAGAATATGAAGGAATTATTCAGTCGTTGGGAGAATAAGAATCGACTTAACAAATTTATTAATCTTTATTTGATACTCCTATTGAACTTCCACTTGTTAGTACTGGCTCAAAATCAATACCCACAATATCCTCTGGTACGATTTTATCTGGATAGTCTGTTCCCATCAATCCCTTCTTTCCTGAGTAAATAACTCCTAGAATAATTGTAATTGTAAGGATGCCTGAGCTTGCTAAGAGTACATACATAGGTAGAACATATTCAGCGATTAAAGATACTATCCCCATTCCGAATAATTGTGCAACTCCTTGTAACAGTTGTTGTGTTCCAAATACTCTTCCTTGCTTTTCGTAAGGAACTGATTCTTGGATCAGCGTTGAAGAAGGAACATTTATACAAACTGCCAAGATACCATAACCGAACATTATAACCATCATAACATAGAGGTTTCTAACTACTGCAAAGATGTACATAGTTACCGTTACTGCACTGAAAGTGACATTTAGAACTAGTATCTTGCGATTTATTCTGCCAATCCTCATTAAGACTATAGCCGTAATAATTCCAGATGCTCCCATTAACGCTTGCAAAACTCCATACCACGTTGCACCTAAATTCATTTCTCCTTGAAGAATTACAATGAAAAGAACATTAATTGCTCCAAATGAGAATGTTAAGAAAGAGAAAATTAAGAGCATGTATGATATTTTTGGATGCTCTCGAATTGTTTGATAGCCAATTTTAATATCCTCTCCAAAGCGTTGCATCTCTTGCCTAATATTCTTACTTTTCTCGCGAATAACTTCAGGTGGTTTCTTTCCTATAAAGAAAATAACTCCTATCAGGATTCCTGATACAGCAAAAGTTCCTGCATCAAATATAAAACTCAATAGATAACTTCTGGCAGCTAATAGTCCTGCAAGAACAAATCCAAATATTGTAGCAACCTGAAAGACTGAAGATCCAACTGAATTAGCTATTAGGAGATTCTTTTTCTTAACAATTAATCGAGTATAAGCATTCCTTGAAGGAAAGAAGAATGCTGCAGACGCAGAATTTATGAAACAAAGAATGAATAATGGCCAAAGAACATGAAGATAGTTTGGAACTGGTTGTATAGCAACGAGAGTATTAATAAGATCTGGTTGTCCAAACGGATAATGAACCAATGTTAGTTGGTTTATAAAGAGATAAATGATAACAAAACCGACAGAAGCGAGTGCACTGACAATATTTGAGTACAGCATTAACTTACGTTGGTCAAAACGATCTGCTAGAACTCCAGCCAAAGGTGCAATTATTACAAAGGGTGATAACCAAATGATTGACAAAACACCCATTAATAGAGGACTAGCTGTAAGTTCAAAGATAAGAAACTCGATAGCTAAACCAGATATTGATCGTCCAATGTTTTCTATAAACTGAGCTGCGAAAAGAACCATGAAAGTAGCATTAGTTAGAACCTCTCTAATTGAAGGTTTGTCTGATGTTGAGATCATCTCCCCAGTTAGAGTTTTATCTTCAACCATAATACTGTCAGCTCAGAAATATTGTCTCACTTACTTACATCTTTGATACTCTTGTTAATATTTATTTGCATTAGCAAGGAATACAAAATAAAAAAAGATAAATTGTTAAAGGAAGGTTTCTGATACTTCAGCAATCTCCTCTAATTCTGCTTTACTTAAATTAAAAGACAATGCACCCGCACTCTCTTTAGCTTGATAGGTTTTTGTTGCTCCCGGTATAGTAACTACTGTATCCCCACTATAAGTGACCAACCAATTTAGTGCAACTTGACCAGGAAGAACCTCATGTGTTTTACCTATCTCTGTCAAAGTTTCGATTAATGGAATGCTCTCCTCTAAATTTCTTTTGGCAACCATTCGATACATCGCGAATTTATTCTTCAAAATCTCTGGATTGTTGTGGAGCTTTCCTGTTAAGAGCCCTCCAGCAAGTGGAGTATACGCGGTAATAGTAACTCCTAATTCTTTGGCAGTGTCCAAAATACCATCTGTTTCTATATTTCTTCTAACAAGACTGTAATGAACCTGATTAGCAGCTAAAGGAACCCCAAGTTTCTCTAGTTCTTCATGAGCTTTTCGCATCTTTTCTGCGTTATAATTGCTTATACCTACAGATTTAACCTTTCCATTTTCCACAAGTCTTGCTAATTCCTTCATTTCAGTTTTAATAGTGGAAAAGCTTATTGGTTGATGAATCATATAAAGATCTACAGTGTAACCATCGAGATATCCAATTCGATTATTAATGGTTCTACGCATATTTCTTGCCCTTCTAAATATAGGTGCCCATTTAGTTCCAATTACTACATCCTTGTCATCAATATTATTAGCTTTCAAAGCT
>JAEOTK010000006.1 GCA_016839875.1 Candidatus Heimdallarchaeota archaeon | reverse complement strand
CCCAAACTTTCAGGAGTAGTAATAAGAATATGAGGGGGGGACTTAAGCATTTGTGATCTTTGAGCTTGAGTTGTATCTCCCGTTCTAACACCCACTTTGATTTTAGGGATTATTATATTATTTGAAGCTGCTAAATCTTGAATTCCTTGAAGTGGTTCTTCAAGATTCTTTCTGATATCATTTCCCAAAGCTTTCAGAGGAGAGATGTAGAGAACATAAATCTGATCCTTAAGCTTTCCTTGTTTTGCTTCTATGAATAATTCGTTAATTGCTGCTAGAAACGCTGCAAAAGTTTTACCTGAACCTGTTGAACTAAAAATCAGTGTATTCTTTCTCTCATGAATTGAGGGAATAGCATACAACTGAGGAGGAGTAAACCCGGCTGGAAATCGTGAAGTGAACCAGTCTTTTATTTCGTCATCTAAGAAAGATAGTATAGATGAAGCTGATGATGGTTGGTCCAGATAATGCAGTGTCATTTTGTCATTTTCTTGATTGAGTTTTCAATATATATACTTCATCTTGTACGTGAATAACATCAGAAAATACATGTACTTGAAAATGGATAAATTTATTCTTCTTCAGCTGATTTCTTTCTACCCCATTCCATAACAAAAGCAGATTCTCCATCTCTGTAATAGTGCTTATATTCCCTCTTAATGTAATATCCTAATTTCTTGTACATCTCTACTGCAGCTATGTTTGAAACTCTTACTTCAAGGTAAATTGAATCAACATTATGTTCGATCAATTTTTGCATACCATATTTCATAATATTGATCCCATAACCCTTCCTCCTATGTTCAGGAAGTACGGCTATTGATATTACATGTCCTTTGGAAGGATTTATTCCAATAAATGATGAAAATGGTCTTTCTATTCTTGAAAGTACATAACCTATGATTTCCCCATTCTCTTCACCAACAACACATGCAAAACCATGTTCAGATAGTATTTTGTAAAAGAAATCAAATGAATAATTCTCAGGAAGACAAAGTCTGTTAATCTTGATGATAGAATTAATATCACCAAGAGTTGCTTGTCGTACTGAGAATTGTAGTTCCATTTCAGAGCCTCTTATGTTAGACTAAGCTATTCTTTTTTCAATTTTTTGATGAGTATTTAATTTCACAATTTTAATAACACTCATAAAGAGAGAAACATAAGTGAAATTCATCAAATGACAAATAGTTCTAATCCCGATGAGAGTCTTGAATTTCCAAGCGATATAGTAAAGAAATTCCAATACGCTTCAGGTTTATTGTATCATTGGATCGAATCTTTTGGATTAGATGAAACTCTAAAATTACTAGACCAACTTAGACAACCTTTTGATTCTTTGTGGGTTCAAGTGAACACTAATCGAATTGATTTTGATTCTTTGATTGATATTTTCGAAGAAATGGAATTCGAAGTTAACAAGCACCCATGGTTAGAAGATTTCATAGAAGTTAAAGCCAGCAGGAAGGAGATTGAAGATGATATACTCCTTTTATCAGTAGTTAAAGTAGATAGAGAATCTGCAACAACTATTGCATTAGGCAAAGATGTTCACACAGCTTCTATTACTAGCCACAACAGTTTCTTGACTGGTGATAAAGTAAGAATTATGGATTTTGCTGGAAACATTATTGCATTAGGCAATGCTATGGTAAACAGCAAAGAAATACTTACTTTAAAACAACAAGTTGTTGTGAAAGTAACTGATTCTTTAGGATATGTTCCACCATTAACTGAGTTGAAAGAATATAGAAAAGGATACTTCAGTATTTTATCTCCAACCCAAGCAATTGGTGTGAAATCAATGTATCTTGATTCGAAAGATAATATCTTAGTGATTTCTAGTGATAGAGGAGAGGTGGCAGGCTATATTGCAGAGTTGACCAACAATAAATGCCCAATAACAGTAGTAGCTCAAAATAAATTACAGTTGAAAGCTATACGAAGACAAGTTAATAGACTTCAAAACAAAGCTATTCGAATATTACATTCACCTCTACATAATTTACTGAAGGAGAAACATGAAGTAAAATATACTTCAGTTTATATCGAACCTCAAAACTCTCGAACTGCAGTGATACCAACTTTTGCTTCAAACCTTAGTTTAAAACGGATGGAAAAAATGTCAAGTGATCAGATAGATGTTATTACAAATCTCTATCGACTGCTTCATAAAGATGCATCTATATCATATGTTACTCATTCTATAGATTATTTGGAAAATGAACTTGTTTTCCAAAAAATTCTGGAAAAAGCATTCTACGAAGCTCAAAGTTTTCCAATGGAAATAAGAAACCTGCAAAAGAAGAAAATTCTGAGCTCAAGAGAGATAGGTTTAACAGAATTAATCAAACAAGGAAAAGAACAAGAGCTTTCTACAATTTTTATCAATCCTACTGCAATCAAAAATGTAGGAGGATTTGTATCAAAATTCAAATTTAGTGCAAAACTAAATTGAGTTCACATTAGATGTGTATCAAGCTCATTTACTAACCAGATAAATGCTTCTTTGATTCCCTTCCCATGTAAAATGCTTGTATCAAAAACAGCAAATGTTCGATCTTTAAGATCTAAATGCAATCCAAGCATCTGAATCAGAAGAGGAGCCTCCACCGCCCCTGGCAAGTCCTGCTTATTTGCGAGGATTAATGTAGGAACATTCTCCATGTAAGGATTATTGAAAACATGAGTTTTTAGAACATCTCGTGCTTCAGGTAAACGTTCAATATCAGCTGCATCAATAACAAAGATAACTGAGCTACATCCAGGATAGTGAGCTTCCCATAGGAATCGGAAATGAGATTGTCCTGCAACATCTATTGCAGTAATTGTCCACCCTTCAAATTCAAAAGATTCAATATTTTGTCCAATTGTCGGTGTCAGGTTTTCTGCAAATCTCCCGAACCTCATAAAACGAGTCAATGTGGTTTTTCCGGCAGCATCAAGGCCTAATATCAATATCTTAGCCTTCTGTTCTCTCTTTAACTTGGCTCTCAACCACGATGAAAATGACCCGAACATGCTCATGAGCAGACATTCCGTATTATTAATCTACTTTTTAGGAGTATTTTATAAGTGTTTTTTTCCTTTCTTCTGTCTGGTTAATTTGGTGTCAATTTCTTATTAAAGTTTTTCCAGATATGCAACCATTTTAAGGACTTTTACACTCATATGCTTCTAAATATCCGACTAAAACTCTGCACCCAAGAGGTTATTAAAAGAATTTCGCTAGGTAAGTTGAAGATTAATTAAATTACAAGAAGATTAGAGCTCTCTTCTCTTTAAATTCCCCAATAACTAAATATTTTTAAGAAGAGATTTTGGCTTGAATGATGTAACCTCTTTAAATTGTATTTTGGTGATTAATAAATGGCACTTAGTTCAGAGGAAGATAAAGAGATAGAAGAGGAAGGACTTGAGATTGTCTCAAGAAAAGTTAAAGTGGGTCCAGATCGATTAACACGCTTTGAACGTGCCAGAATTGTGGGAGCAAGAGCACTACAATTAAGTATGGGAGCTCCGATCCTTTTTAGTTTGGAAGATTATGAAAACAAATCTCCTCTTGTTATTGCAGAAATGGAATTGAGAACCAAAATTCTGCCCTTAAGTATAAGAAGAGAACAACCAAATAGAACCTACCAAATTATACCTTTACAGAAACTAAGAGATATACAAGCTTTGAGAGAGATCTAAGATAGATTGCTTCTTGCGCACAGAAGGAAACAAATAAAAATACATATCCAAGCACTAAAGTGAGTGATTAAAATGGTCAAAATTCCAGAACAGATGTACAAATACTGTCCAAGTTGTGGTAAACATGTTACTATGAAAGTAAAACAGGAAAAATCTGCAAGAAGAGGTGGAGGTTTTTCAGCAATGGCTAGAAGAGAAAAACGTACAAGAAGAGGCTATGGAAATCAAGGTCGATTTAGTAAACGTCCAGTCACTCAAACAAAAATGGCTTCAAAAACCTCAAAGAAAGTTGATTTGAGACTAACATGCCCAGATTGTAGTAAGAAATGGGTTCTTTCTTATCCACGCACTAAAAGAGTAGAGATGGTAAAGTAACTTACATGTATCTTTCCATTATCCTTTTGTTATTTCTATTTTAGTATTTTTACAAGCTTACTTCAAAGACCTTAAAAAGACTACAGAGCCAGTTCGTTACAATATGCCAATGTTGTACGAAATTGAGGGAAAACAATTATTCAAGGAAAACAAAATACCTGTTCCAAAGTTCAGAGCTTATGATGGTATTGATAGTATCAATGCTTTTGCTGAAGAATTGGGTAGTGAAATCATGATGGCTAAAGCTCAAGCTCTTTCAGGGGGAAGAGGAAAAGCTGGGTTAATAAAAAAGGTTACAGCTTCTAAAGCAGAAGAATACATTCAAAGCATACTTGGAAGAGATCACAGAGGAAAACCTGTTGAGATTGTTATGCTTGAAGAACCAATGGGGATTGCTAACGAATATTACTTGTCTGTTATGCTAGACAATGCTTCAGGAAAGTACCTAGTATTAGCTAGTTCTCGTGGTGGTGTAGATATTGAGGAAGTTGCTGAGAATTATCCTGATGAAATTTTCAAGGAATACTTCTCTGCATTTGTTGAACCACTTCCAAAAATGTTCTTTGACTTAGGAAAGAAACTCAGTTTCGAAAATGAAACTCTTGAATCTTTTACTAATATTATGACTAATATGTTTAAGATGGCACAAGAAAAAGACCTTACTCTCATAGAAATTAATCCTCTAATTTTAACTCCAGATAATTTGATAATTGCAGCTGATTCCAAAGTTGTGATAGATGGTAATGCTGATTATCGTCATCCAAAAATTGCTGCTCTCAGATCTCAACGAGATAGACACACAGATTTGGAGCTCGAAGCAGATAAAGCAGGAATTAGCTACGTTCAACTAGATGGAGTAATAGGAATTATCTCAGGTGGTGCAGGTCTTGCAATGGCAACTTGTGATTTGTTAGAGTTCTTTGGTAGTTCCCCAGCTAACTTCCTAGATGTAGGTGGTGGTGCTGATGAAACAAAAATTGAGAAATCTCTAGAAATGCTCTCAAAACAGAATGTGAAAGGTATATTTGTAAATTTCTTTGCTGGAATAACGAGATGTGATGATGTAGCAAATGGGATTATTAATGCATCAAAGAAATTTGAGATTAAAGTTCCAATGGTGATTCGACTTGTTGGAACAAATGATGATTTAGGTATTCAGATTCTAGAAGACAATGGAATAAACGCTTATGGTAAAATGGAACCTGCTGCAAAAAAAATTGTTGAGCTAGTTAAAGGAGATAATTGATATGGCGATTTTACTCGATGAAAAAACGAAAGTAATTGTTCAAGGTATCACAGGAAAACAAGGAACTTTTCATGCACGTTCTATGATTGATTATGGAACAAAGGTTGTTGCTGGAGTCACTCCAGGTAAGGGTGGTCAAGAACATCTTGGAGTTCCAGTTTATGATAGTATGAAAGAAGCTGTCGCAAAAACTCAAGCTAAGGCATCCGTAATTTTCGTTCCTGCTAGATTCGCTTATTCTGCTGCTTTAGAAGCAATTGATGCAGGTATTGATTTACTGACAGTTATTACTGAGGGAGTACCAGTTAAAGATACAGCAAAAATCAAAGAAAAAGCAATTGAAAATGATGTCGTAATGATAGGACCGAATTGTCCAGGATTGATAACACCTGGAGCTAGTAAAATTGGTATTATTCCAGGAGAGATATGTATTCCAGGAAATGTCGGAATTGTTAGCAGAAGTGGTACCTTAACCTATGAGATTATTCAACAACTAACCATTAATGGTTTTGGTCAATCTACATGCGTTGGTTTAGGTGGAGATCCAATAAAAGGAATAGGTTTCAATGAATGCCTTTCTATGTTTGAAGAAGATCCTCAAACTAAACAAATAATCTTAGTTGGTGAAATTGGAGGAACAGGTGAACAGCAAGCAGCAGATTTAGTAAAAGAACAAATCTCCAAACCTGTTTTTGCTTTTATTGCAGGTCAGACTGCCCCTCCAGGAAAGCAGATGGGACACGCTGGTGCTATCGTTCATGGAAAATCAGGAACTGCTCAAGAGAAAATGAGAATTCTTAGTGAAGCAGGTATAACAACAGTTAGGACACCAAGTGAAATACCCATCAAAATAAAAGAGATTATCTAGTAATATAATACTAGATTAATTCTTACTTTTTCTAAGGCAACAGAGGAGTCGAGAAAGTCTCAGTATACACAGAAGGTATATCAAGACCGAATCTCTGGTGAATTATGAAATCAATTCTAATTGTTAAGGGGGCAGTTGTGTTATACTCACTTGTACTGAAAATAAGTGTCCCACCTATTCTTAAATCTCCTTCTTTTTGGTAAAACGAATTCCATTTCATTGTTGAGATAACTGTATCATTTTTGATTCCAAAAATAGTAAATTCCTTGAGAACTTTGTTATAAGAACCATCATGGTTGAAGTGGATTGTAAATGGTAAAAATACTACATCTTCAAGAACTATGTATACTGCAGGATTAGCGGGATTTCCAAGAGTAATATCTACTATACCAGTGCTTAAACCAGGATGTCTTATAGCTGTATCTAGAATTGGAACAGCGATAATAAGTCCTACAAGAATGGAAGTATAGATAATCACTTTCTTCCTTTTCTTTTTGTCAATGAATAGATCCTTGAAATTTTTCTTTGTTCTGTCCCACCACCCAACAAAATACAGTTTCAAATTGAACTTACTCTTCTCTTCCTTTGGATCCACATCCGTAGATTCTTCTTCCTTTTCTATTTCCTCTTGAGTATCATCCAGCCCCTCTTTTTCTTTCTTCTTCTTGTCATCAGGAGCTAAAATCAAATAAAGAGAAATTGCCACAATTAATCCTAAAAGAATATACCTTATCGCAGGTATATCTGTCATCCAAAGACGAAGGTATCCTATTTTCGGTATTAATAATTTTGTTTTTCCAAGAACCGCATCATAAGGTATAAGTTTTGTTGATGAATTATACCAATCGATATAATCATTTGAGTTGAAATTATCTCCACTCACCATATAGTAATAATGATCTCCATGAGTATCTGAAATAACAGTAATATTGACTACTCGGTGAATTATGAGAAAATCACTGAAATGATAATCTGAATTGTAAACAATAACATCCCCAATTTCAATTTTATCTGGGGCAGCTTTATTGATTAGAAACATATCTCCTTGATCGTAAGTAGGACACATAGAAGAATTTGGACAAGGACCATTTTCTATAACAACTAATGATACCCCAAGTAAACCTCCGAACATCATTTTCACTATAAGGAAAATAATAATTCCAGCAATTATCATAATTATAGTTTCTTTGATATTTATTTTCTTGAGATACTTCGATAAGGTAGAAGACATTGTATGATTTCTTGTTGTAACAATAAAAAATGTTTTCATTCGATTATTTGCATCCACAAACTTAAATTATTAAGAAAATTTCTTAGAACTAATGAAGAAAAACACAAAATTCGCACCAATAACAGAGTTTGCGATACAGGAAATTTTTGAAGAAGAGAAAAAAATAGTTTTGAAAATTGATGGATATCTTCCTGATTCAGCATCCAAAATGCAAACTGAAGCGATAAGAATAGATGAAGATCAAGGGATTGTTTTCATCAAGATATTATTTGAAAGAGATCCCATGGTTATGGCTATGCAAGTTATAAGAAATTTTTCGAAAGAGATTCCTATAGTTTTTCCATTTGAAGGAAAATGGAAAATTAGGTGTAATGATAAAGAAATAGAGACAGATATTGCATAACTAGCTAAAAAGTGTTAAACTTCCGACAATAATAACTTCGCTGTTGATACAAATCTTTTAATATAATGTCATAATCCTTGCTCCATGAGTATGGATCGCGATAAACCTCTTATTGAGCTTTCATTGGAATACCTAAAAAACTTCGGTACAATTACACATGATTTATCACTAATTCAAGGTCCAACCAAACACTCCATTGATTTTCTAATAATAATTAAAGAACTATTAGTTGGTGTATGGGTTCTAGATTGGAAGCGAAGTGTTGGAACAGATAAAATAATCCACATTGAACGTCTAATTCAGAGATCTAACTTAAGCGGAGGTTTTATTATAGCGAATAATTTTTCTCCAAATGCTAGAGATTTGGCTAATCAAACTGATACATTAGAGCTTATAGAAAAAGCAGAAATTCTATACCACACTTAAACATGCTAGTTTTGTTTGCTTCCACAAATTGGGCAATAATAAGAATCAAGAGGAAGTTGTTGACCACAGCGAATGCAGAAAACTTTAGATTTTAGTGTTTCTTGAGTGATTAAAAACAAAATTTCTAGAGATCGGTGAACTAAATCAATGAGAGCTAAAAATCCATTAACAGCATTACTCTGGTAGTCTTCATTTTTGATTTTCTTTGTGTTCAATTTACACCTAGTAAATGCATAAAGAGGTGTCGGAACTTTATCAATATTTAGCTGTGTTTGAGTGCTTAACTTTGATGGAAATAATTCTTTAGATCCTATTATTGCAGTGTCAAAGAAATCAGCATATTCTTCTAAATCACCGTAGCAGGCGTTGATAGTTGCATCAGATCCAAGCCGTTTTGTGAATTCTTTTGGTGTTCCATCTACATCCATCTTTGATGATTTTAAGCTAAAAACTGTGTTTCCTTTGCCTTCAATTTTCGAATTATCAACCAACCACAACATATCGAAAATAGTGTTTTTGTTCTCTTCATATATTCTAACAATCAAGCGAGATGGTATAACTTCCCGTAGACGAAAACCATAGTAAGTATACTTCTTCTCATCATCTCCTGAGAATAAAGTTGGATAGAGTGTACTACTGCTAATAGTCCCTTCATAGATGGCACTTATTGACCTGAAAATTAAATTCGCAGCAGTATCCATTGTCTTCATCTATCTAGTGACACACACTAATATAAACAATTGTGAATCTGCAATTTTCCATACTGCAAGGCTGTAAGTGCCGTTAGCTACAAAAACTATCGCTACTTTTTTAAGTATTAAGTGCCTAATTTGACTTGACTACTTTAAATCCAAAGGTGAAAAAAATTATGAAAAAACGAGCAGTGTCTCCAGTTATCGCAACAGTTCTTTTGATTGCACTTGTAACTGCAGCAGCAGCAATAGTTTTCTTAGTAGTAATTCCAATGCTAACTCCAGCAAATGCAATATTACTTCCAAAGTCTTCAGTTGACAATGGTGATGGTAATTTCACACTTACAGTTGGTGTAACAGCAGAAGGTTCAGATATAATCTTCAATGGTACGATTGCAATAAGTCCAACAGTAGCTTATAGTGCAGTTAGTTCTACTACTCCAACGACTATTTCAAATGGTGCTACAAAAGATATAACAGTAATTGGTTCGTTTACAGCGGGAGTGAAATACACATTAACACTCACTTTTATAGCAGGTAAAAACGAATTTACTCAAATTGTTGAAATAACACCAACATAAATCTAATTTTCTTATTTTCTTCTTTTTTATTTTATTTCTCTCCTATAATTACAAAAGAACAGATTTATTTAGTATGATGGAAAGTTCAATCAACAATGCTCAAACATATAACTAAGATTGAAAGCTCAGATGAATTAAAACAACTACTTGAGAATCTATATGGTGATCATCTTTCAATTCAAGAGCTTGTTGAATCAATGATTACAGCGAAGAATGCAAAACTTAGCTTAATTGAGCATCAAGATAGAATTATAGGTTATCTTATATGGCTTATTGAAACAGAAAAAGAGGAGGAAGAGAACAAAGTAACTATCATCAAAACTATTGTAGTTGATGAAATAGTTTTCCTAAATCAACATCAAGATATAGAAATTGCAAAACCTTTCATTGAAGAGCTAGTAAATTTAGCTAAGGGAAAAGAGTGTAAATCAATAGAGATAACACTTCCTAGTCAATCATTTTGGTTGATACCAATTTTCATCCAGGAAGGTGGATTCTCCTCATCAGTTTTAAGAGTTAGTAAGGAATTGATGAAGAAAACAGAATTTGTACAGATTTTTAATACTGTTAGTAAAGGTGTAAAGCCTGAGATAATTGAAGTTATGGTTTCAAAAAATGACATGTATCATTTAGAGCTTATAGAAGAACCCTTAGATTACAGAAAGATAATAGAGGAAGGTTATGAACCAGAAATAGTTAGTATGATATTTTATGTTGAAGATGAACAAATGGAAGAAAAACTAAAACAAATCAATGAGATTACTGACTGGCAAGAATACTCTTTCTCATTAGTAAAAAGCATGTGATTATTTTAATTCAATTTTTCAATTACTGATTCTACAATTTTTCTTGTTTCTTCAGGATCATTTGTGATTATACCATCAACTCTCTTTTTTAACAACTTCAAGATAATTTTCTCTTCATCAATGGTCCATGGAAAGACCTTTTTTTTCTTGTGATGAAACATCTTAACGTGTTTTTCTCTTAGATATCTGTATTTTGGATTAAAATCAGAGATGTAATTTAAATCAGCCATTTTCTTAATTTTAGGTGTGAAGAAATAATAAAGAAATGCAAGATTATAACCAAATTCTGAATCTTTCAATTCATTCATAACATCAAATCGAAACGAACTTACAACTATTCTAGTACTATCTTCACCAATTTCCTTGAGAAGACCTTCAAATTGATTTCTTTTTACAGCACATTTTACTTCAACATTAAATCTAATGGATGGTAACAGCTGTTTAAGAACGTCTTTTAGTAGGGGTATGGGTTCTCCATTAGGTAAACGTAATTCTTGAATAGCTTCAAGTTTTGTGCTTGAAATTATACAAACTTTCTCCTTCAATCTTATTGTGCTATCATGATGTACAATGAAATGACCATCTTGAGTCAGGTGAGTATCTAGTTCAATCATATCAGCTTTTTGTTTCACTGCTAATCTAAATGATTCAAGAGAATTTGGAAATGCATCTTTAGATGAACCTCTGTGAGCTACAATTGTGGGTGAATTTAAATTACTCATCTTGATAAAATTCAACTTGATATAGATATATTTTATGTTTATTTCTCATAATATCAAATACAGTAAATCGAAACTCGACATATTTTTAAAAAGGTTCGACCGAGTTGAATATATGGACTATAAGATTAAAGACATCAATCTAGCTGAACAAGGAAGAAAGAAAATTGATTGGGCAGAAACAAGGATGCCTGTTATGATGTATCTAAGAGATGAATTTAGTAAAACAAAACCTCTTCAAGGCATGAAAATTGCAGGATGTCTCCATGTGACAAAGGAAACAGCTGTTCTGGTTGAAACACTTATTGCAGCTGGTGCCGAAGTGTCGTGGTCTGGTTGTAATCCTTTATCCACCAAAGATGATGTTGCAGCAGCTTTAGCAGAAAATAATGTGCCTATTTTTGCTTGGTATGGAATGTCAACAGAAGAATTCTACTGGGCAATCGATAAAGTTCTTGAAATGAAACCAACTTTAACATTAGATGATGGTGCAGATTTGATTTTCCGAGTTCATTCTGAATTCCCAAATCTCTCTGAAGAAATCATCGGAGGAACAGAAGAAACAACAACTGGCGTTCATAGATTAAGAGCAATGGAAAAAGCGAATAAACTCCTCTATCCAATAATGGCAGTTAATGATGCAGAAACTAAGAGTGACTTTGATAACTTTTATGGCACTGGGCAATCAACCTTAGACGGAATTTTAAGAGCAACTAACATCATTATCGCTGGAAAAGTAGTGGTTATTGCTGGATATGGACATTGTGGAAGAGGATTAGCCAAAAACTCCTCTGGATTAGGAGCAGATGTAATAGTTACTGAAGTTGACCCAATTCAAGCACTTAAAGCTGCAATGGATGGATTTCGAGTGATGAAAATGGATGATGCGGCAGAATTTGGAGATGTTTTCATCACAGCTACAGGAATGAAAGACATACTTGTTAGTAATCATTTTGACAAAATGAAAAATGGTGCTATTGTCTGTAATACTGGTCATTACGACGTTGAGATCAATATCGGAGATTTAGAAAAACTTGCTAGTTCGAAAAGGGAAATTAGAGCGAATAATGAAGAGTATACTATGCAAGATGGCAGGAAAATATACTTACTCGCACAAGGAAGATTAGTAAATCTTTCAGCAGCTGAAGGTCATCCCTCTGAAGTAATGGATATGTCGTTTGCCAATCAACTGTTGAGTTTAATTTATTTGAAGGAAGAAGGCGGAAAATTAGATGAAAAAGTCTATGACATTACACGAGGACAAGACGAAAACATAGCTGGTCTTAAACTCAAACTTATGGGATATCAAATAGATAAATTAACAGAAGAACAAGAAAAATACAAAGATGCATATTTTGAGGGAACCTGAAGAATAGTAATCCCCCTTGTTTTCTCTCCTTTTTTATGCGTAAATTTTAGCCGTAAGATTTTTAGGATAGAGTATCCATATACAGAGATATAAGAAAAGGGGAATAACTAGTGATAAAGAATCTTCTTATTTTGACGACCTATGGTCAAATATTTTATAGTCAAGAATTTGAAAAAACGGAAGAAGCAGTAGATGTTGCACTAACTGGAGGATTGATGAGTGCAATTTATTCGATGGCTTCTGAGACCCAAAGAGAAAAAATATCTGAATTCGAACTAGTTACATCAAGAATTATTTTTCAAGAAGAAAGGGGAGATTTACTGTTTGTTATTACTGTTGACAAGCGAATGGACATGAAGGATACATATGAACTTCTAGATATGATATCAAAACGTTTCTTTGAGAAATATGGTGAATTACGAATTGATGGTCTAGTACTCACTGAGTTCGAAGAAGATGCAACAGAAATCATTTACAAGAAACTGTGGTATCTAGATACTCAAAAGAGAAAGTTCAGAATTTGGGATTATTTAGCAACAATCTTTGTTTCTCTTGCATTATGTTGGTACTTATTGTTAGTATTTGGTTCTCCTCCTTTTGAAGGAATGCCAGAATTTGGTATTAAGACTTTTATTTGGGATGGTTTGTTGGCAAGACTAACGGATCCTGTAGCTTTAACGTTACATATATTGCTCCTGATAGCAGTCATTGCGATTCCTGCAATTGGTATATATTTACTATTCAAGTTCACATACGCGAGAGATATATTTAGATTCATCAGAGATTATGTGTCTCGTCCAACTAGAGCGAGTTATTCTGAGCTGCTACCTACATATTTCTTATTCACAATTTTAGTATCATTTCTACTATACTCGAGTTTCATGATTTTCGCTGGGGGGTATGCATCAGAACTTAGAGTTCTTGCACTATTCCCAGGTGGACTTCTGGGAGAAGATTTTTCGAGTAAATTTGATATAACTCAATTTATCCAAAGTCTTCAACTCAGTGATGTTATGGATCAGATTTTAGTAGGTGTGATAACTTGGGCAACTTGGGTTTTTCTATTTCCATTAATGTACTCATTGATACTTGGAGATAAGAGATGGAAACAGATATACAAAAATGCATTATACATCGCTTCTATAGCTATCCTATTTCTTTCAGTTAGTTATATCTTCAGCGGAGTAAAATACCTTGAAGCAATCGGATTTAATCCTACGACGCCGGTGTTATTTGAAGGAGAGAAGAACACCCTACTCTTCACTTTAACGGTTCATTTACCTTTGAATATCTTTGTTTTTGGTTTTATTCTCTTCCTGGGAATAGGCGTTAACAGAGTAACACCTTCCAAAACAAGGGTTCCATCAATCCTTTCTCTATTCGTTTCATTGTATATTACAATGATTGTTCAAAGGATTATCTTCTTCATGTTATTTGCACCAACGTGATAAAAAAATTGGGAGAGAGGTTTTATTTTATTAATCATAAAGTTTTAAATCAAATTCTGACAGATATAAAAAAAGACAATGTGATAACTAATGCTAAGATTCACTGTTAGATTCTTTTTTCATAATAGAAAAAGAACTTATCAAGCAATATTAACTCTTACACTAGCATTAGTTATCTATATAGCAACAACACTGTTAGTGAGAGGGTATGCTAGCAATATAAGTGGAATGGCATCAATACTTCAACATTCAAATTATCTTTTACTAATAGAAAGCGGAGAGAGTTTATCGAAAAGCAGAATTGATCAAAGTGTTTTAACATTTCTTGAAGAGTATTCAATAACAACTCCTAATGTAGAAGTTATAGTACCACAATTATATCTACCTGTAACTATAACGGGTGAAACGGGAGAAATGCGGCAAACACATCTGCGGTTGCTTAATTTCACGAATTTTGAATATTATCAATCTCACAATTATGCGTATCCCGTACATGAACCTCAAGAGGATGAAATAATTATCGGTCAACAGATTCAATCATTTCTTACTTCAGGAGTTGGTGCTAATATGCAAATTGAAATCCCTGATTTATATGTGAATGAGACTCTGACTACACCATTTGTAGGGAATTATACTGTTAAAAATGTCATTGAATCTGGTCATGAATATGACATAGAAATTCTTGGTTCTCTGGCAAACTTCCAGTTCGATGTTCCCCTTGATTATTATTCTTTCATAGAATTTAGAATATTAGATACTAGAGAACTGGAAAAAATTGTAGAAGAAATATTGGCAGAACACAGCACACTAGAAATCATTGAACAGAAACAAACTCAAAACTTCATAAGATATGCAACAGAAGAAGTGATACAGACTCTAACACTTCTACAAATATTATTTTTCGTCTTGATGCTTGTTTCTATAACGTATAGTATCTATACCTTAGTTAGAGAAAGTGAAGAAGAAATTTTCATTTTAAGATCTATAGGCTCAACAAAAATACAGATAATAACTTTGTTTATGATGCAAGCTTTATTTATAGGTCTTATTTCTGCCATTCTTTCACTCATTGTTGGTTATTTAGCCGTTAGTGGCATTGTAGCAGGTGTATCAGCATTCATTGGTTTACCATTTATAGCACTGAAAACTGATCTGACTCTTATTGGAATTATTTTTCTATTTTCACTTGGACTATCTTTACTTTCTGGAATCTATCCAGCATTAAAAGCATCACAAATCAAAGTTATCAAGGAGGAACTTTAATGGATTTGCATAAAATCTTTCTTTACAATTTACTCCCAAAGAAAAGAATGATTATAGCTTTCATTGGCTTCTTGATAAGCTCAACTATTATTACAGGAGGAGGAATTCTTATGTTAAATATTATTGAATCAACCTCTACTTATCTAGGTGAAAGCGAGAGTGTCTTAGTAATATCAAATCCAAGAGCTTCTACTCCTTACACAAGTGTACTGCCAACAGAGTTAGCTGATACCATCAACTCACTTCATGGTGTGCTAGACGTTAGTCCTGAGGTTATGACCGCAGCTGTGTATAAAGACACAGCAGTATACTTTAGAGGAGTTGAAGTAAGTAAATTCGATGAATATTTCGATGTGGATTATATAGAAGGTTTTGCTCTTGAAAGAAACGATACCTTTGACGTGAGTATTGGTATAAGTTTTGCTGAAAGGAATAAGCTATCAGTAGGAGATTACTTTACTGTCTTCTCAACAAGATCTAACTCAGCTCTTGAATTGAGAGTGAAATCTATCTTCATATCTGGGACCTTGTTAGATGATGAAATTATTGCCCCTCTCTGGGTTGGACAATTCTTTTCCTTTGAAACATATAATTATGTAACACATATAAGAGTAAGAATTGATCTGAACGTTATTCCTGATAAAGAAATACTAAGGGATTTGGTCACAAATGAGCATGTACTTTCTGTTAATATACAAACACCTGGAAGCATTCAAGAGTTAAATGGAACAGTTTACATCAGAAATAAAAAAGGAATTCTCATTACAGAAGAGATTTTTTACAATACTAATTTTGTTCAGCTTACCCTACCTTTTGGAGAATATGAGATTCAAGCCGAAGTTGGGAGAGAGTTCTCTGAACCCTTTAACTTCATTCTATTAGACAATACAACAGAAAATGTATTCGTTTCATATGTAGAAAGAGAAGTTAATGTTAGGATAGAAACCAGTGAAGATGAACCGATTGTTGGAGCAGAGGTAACAATCTACAGACAGCTAATAGCTGAAAGAGCCTTATGGGGTAGTGATTATGTTGAATACTCTGACAGCAATGGTGAAGTCTCATTTACTGTAAGCAATGGTAGTTATTTCATTGATGCTGAGCTTGGAAGATATAGACAACGAGCAAGTATTGTTACACAAGAAGTTAATGATATCGAGATTGAGCTAATTAATAGACATCCAAGTATCTATGTTGATTCTCCAATAAACAATAGTGTCATAATTGGAAAATCCCTCAACGTATCTGCAAGCGCAACTAATGGTTATTCTATCTATTTTTATTATGATGATAATCAATTAACCATACAAGAATACTTTCTAAACATAGAAGGAGTCACTTCTCCCCCTGGTATTTTAGTTCCTTTTGATGAAGGACAGCATTCTATAACCTTTATCGCTTTTAATGAAGATTATCCTGGAAGTGGTGATAAAAGTAGAAATTATGTTGAATCAAAGTTATTTTTCACAATGTCGAGAGATTATCCTGAAACTTTTGCGTTTACGAATGCTCTGAATGGTTCTCAAATCTTACCTCTGAGTCTTCTTGTTCTTAATAGTACACTGTTCTTTAGCCAGAATACATACTATAGTTGGGATAATGATGGGTGGACTGGAGTTTCAGACTTGAATATAATTCCTGTACCTTTTGAAGAAGGCATCCATAGAGTTGAAATAAAAACTGAAACTGAGGATCAAAGCTCAACTTGGTCTTTCTATTTTGTGGTAACTAGTTCACCAGATGCAATTGGGACTTTAGGTCTCCCACATCATGGAGTGCTTCCAAGAAATGCTTCTGTACAAGTATGGTATAACACACTAGCTTCTTCTATTCTCTACCACTGGGATAGCAATAGTGACACCCCAATCCCACAAGATGGAATAATTTCAACATCAGGATTAGATTCTGGAAATCACACCTTGCATCTAGCAGCGCAACTATTTTCAATCTGGCACTTCGAATCTTATCAAATTGACATCGATAATTTTGCCCCAAATATAACACTGAACGAAATTAATGGTTCTCTTGTTGAGTCTGGAGGAACAATATTTCTCAGTTCAAATGAAACATTATCACAAGTTAGTTTCTCTTGGGACAGCTTAGCATTTTCTGAAATTTTTGAAGACATTATAATTATTCCTGTAGAGAACGGTCTCCATACATTAGAAATTAAAGGTGAGGATTTAGCAGGTAATTTGGTGAATATATACTATGAATTTACAGTAGTTAATTCCACAGGTGGAATTCCCATAGATTTCTATCTCTCTCATGAATATTCTGGTTTAATTAATCAAAGTTTTATTGATCTCCAAGTTTTCACAAACCATCTTTATGTAAACTTAAGACTCACCCTGATCGGACCAGTAAGTCTGTCAAGATATTTGTTAGATTCTGAAAGAATCTTTCTCTATCCAGGAGAGTATGATCTAGAAATAGAATTCAATCACCCTGGCTTTGTTCAAAGGACAAGGCAGTGGAATTTTCAAATAAACTCTGGGCTTAATTCTTCTAATTTAACAACGAATCACATTAACGCAACTCATACTGGAGAAATAACCTTGGAATTCCCATATTTTGATTATTCATCAACTTTGAATCAAGATTCTGTTGTATTCTTAACTGATGGTAAATACGATATAATTAGTACTCTCGTTGGGTTCCCGTCGAATGTAGTTCTAGAAAGGATTGAAATTGATACACAAACACCAACTCTGGAAATTCATTCTCCAAATAAAGGTAATGAAGAAATGCTTGTTTTACTCAAAGTTTCAAGCGACGCAGCAAAGATATTATTCTTTCAAGATCAAGAGAGCATCTTATACACTTATGATGGTATAGTATTGTTAGATTATCATATTCCAGGAACACATACTCTTACTTTCATAATGACTGATTCATTTTATAATACGAAAACATTAGTATATTCTTTCAATGTTGGATTGGATTATGTTCCAATAAATCTAACAATTCAAACTGAATCAGGAGGTGTTTTTAGTCCCTATTCAGATTCAAACATCACGATTAACAGTTTCTACAACAGCACATTGTATAATCTTACAACTGATACAGATGGAAGAGTGTACTTCTATGCTTTACAAGGAGGATACAATGTTATCCTAAACATAAGTAACCAGATTTACACTTTACCTTTCAGCACAAATGATGGATTATTCCAAGACATAATTATTGGGGGAATAGATGTTAAATTGAATGTGAAAGATATCTTTGTTGACGTTCCAATAGATGATCAATACTGCGTTATACGGGATCATCAAGGAAACAGAATCATCACTTTAAAAACTGATTCTGAAGGGATAGCTGAAACAAGTCTTGATTTTGGAGAATATGTTTGTTATTTCACTCGTTATAGTAGTGAAACAATTGCCGTTCCTTTTCAGATCTACAAGCAAAATCACGAGGTTATCTTCTCAATAGCTTCACCCAAGAAAACCGTTATTTTTGAATTTAGATATGATAATGGTTCAAAGGTATACAATCTCCCAGTACTGTTATCTACAATATTATATGGTGAATACAATACCTCAACATTTCTATCCTCAAGAATTTCTCTGTTCACATCATATGGACCTGTAAACTTGACTGTTTATATGAAAAATGGACAAATACTTAATCTGAAAAGAACATTTGAACCAGGAAGAGAAACTATTCAAATTATTATAAGTAGTGAAACAGATGAAGAATGGTTGAAAATCCCATTCAAACCACTTGCAGGATTTGAATTCATAGTTTCATTATCTTTCGAGTATATGGATTATTATCTAAAGGGTTCTCTACTGTTCACTTATACTTTAGCTTACGCAGAAGTAATCTTGATTCTTTTGATAGTTATTGTGAATATGTTCACTATTTTACAAAATGTTTATCGAGAGAGTCGAAGAGAAACAACTATTGTAAGAATGATTGGAGGAACTAACTTCTCTACCATTTTGAACGTCTTCTCTCGCTTAGGTTTTATTGCATTTATTTCATCGTTTCTTGGATATGGTATTGGATTAGCAGTATTAAGGTTATTATCAGCAGCAAATCAAACTGTTTTCTTTGGACATACGTTTACACCTTCAGGTAGCTGGGGAATATTCTTCTTGAATCTATTATTGATGATTTTCGTAGCTACGATTTCAACTGTCTTCATTGCCCGAAAAGGTAAAGAAGAAAAATCAATAATCTACACTAGAAGATAAATCAAAATAGTTAGATTTTGTTATTTGGTTTGAAGAGTTAGGATTTAGCTAAACAAATGTAAATCCATTATAACCTGAATAGAACCAAGATTCTCTATCACTTGTTATATTAACTGAATTGCCAATTAATGGACCTAAATTGTACGATATTTCTTGTATCATACCTTCCAGGTTTTCATATTGGATTGACATTGTTATAGACATCAAATGCACAGGTTCACTTGGCAGAGATAATAGTGTTATTCTTGAGAAGGTTTCTGAAGTAGGTTTATCTAGAGAATGAAAGACTGTGTTTATAGCTGGAGTTGCATTTGGAAATATTGTATATTGAGTAGAGATACTAATGTTAATGGGATCATTTGTTGGAACAGATGTTAGATCTATAGTTGTATCTATTGTTGATGTGTTACTATCAATGTAAATTGGATTAGGAGCATGTGCGAGTATGCTACCTTTCTTCGTTTCTCCTACTAATTGAATGTCAACTGGACCAATATAGGGGTCTGTAGATTCAAGAGTGAACAAAATAAATTCCTCATTTGTAAATCTGTAATTGAAGTAGAGGTTATTATGAAGGAATCTATAAATGATATAATTCCAATAAACGTGCTCAATATATGCTGGGAACCAATCATTAGAGGAATTAAGGGCAACAAATATAGATACTTGATATTTCTCGAAAAACTCAAGCGTTCTAGTTACATTCTGAATTTGTAATGGAAACGTTGAATTGTAAAATCCAGAACCCGTTACCAATCCAACCATAAATAGATCTATTACAGGTTGAGAAGTGTAGTATTCAAGACCAGGAGTATTGATTGATAATACAACTTGGTCATCCTCAAAACCAAGTCTATTTATTGCATCTACAAGTTGCTGATAGGTGAATCTATTTTCATGCGTATAATTCGTTTGAAAGGCATTAAGATCAAATTTTTCATAAACTATTAGAGCTGCTTGGGCACCAAATGGAACAAAGAATACAATGAAAACAAGAAAACCTGAAATTATTTTTCGAAGGTTAAATTTCTTGACATAAATTAGAGAAAAGCTTAACTTCAACTCTCGTTCTTTCCACAGAAGGAAAAATGTGATAAGACTGAATAAAAGAATGTATCCTAGTAAAGACCCTATTCTAGTATGAGCATGATACCATCGTATATGAAAATCCTCCTTGATTATTTCAAATGGTAGAATCGGATAGAGAGAAAGATAAGCACTAGCTATAATGAAAATATATGCCAAAAAACCATCTCGTTCTTTTCCATCTCTCTTATTTAGAAATGAAACTACTGAATCAAGACCTATTATGAAGATAATTGCAGCTGGAACAAGTATTGGAGAAAGATAACGAATTGAACCCATCCCAAAGAATGCTTGCCAGAAACTATAGAAGAAGACTAGCCATAGAAGCAACTCTTTGTGTTTCTTGCTAGATTTGAAGATACCTATAGCTTTGAATATTAACCAGGTTCCAGCAAACATAGAAGCAATAAATAATGAAAATGCTGATGAAAAGAACGTTGCTTTATGAGCATTTTCTAGGTACGTAACTGTTTCGGGAAGAGAAATCCCAATCCATTGAAGATTCACCACATTTTCTGAAGGAGTAATGAATAATCTCAACAAAAATTCTTCTACTCCAGGGATTTGTAGAATATGTAATGCCCATAAAATTCCCGTTAGAAGTGGAAGAGCAAAAATTCCTAAAAGGTAAAGATACCTTTTGTATGAGAATGTAAGTGTTTCACTAGAAACAACGAGGTAGATGCTAAATATAGAAAGCAACCCGATAAGT
>JAEOTK010000337.1 GCA_016839875.1 Candidatus Heimdallarchaeota archaeon | reverse complement strand
AATTTTATTAATAGCGTTTATAGATGATTCATCATAAATTGTCGTTTGGAATAATTCAATTGATTCATATTGCTCAAGGTCAAAATATTCTTTAAAAACTCGAATAGCTTCATCCCTATGATCTTCAGTTATCAAATCCATTTTATGAGCGAAGATAAATATTCCTGGATTCTCTGAATACTGATGAACATTTCGTAGAGCTTTAAGTAAATATTGTCTTGATGTAGTAAAAGTACCAATATTGGAAGCATCTACAACAAAAATCATTGCCTTTACATTTGAGAACACTTCTTCTTTGGTTATTTCAATAGCTTCCTCTAAATAAGATATTTGTCCTCCAATATCATAAGTAAAAATCGAATAATCCTTATAATCGTAGATCATACGTTCAAACCTTACAGTTGCAACCTGATCAGTTGTATCTTCAGGAGCTCTTCCTTCAAAAGCTGTTTTTATTATCGATGTTTTTCCTGTTTGTGATAGACCTAAGAAGATTATTTTGTTAGTAGAAACTTTCTTTTCAATCTCTTTACTGAGCTCTTCTTCTTTCTTTACTTCTTGGTCTAAATAACTCATCATTAATAGAAATGAGAATTGAATTAAAAGGATTTCTGAACCTTTAGTAAATCTAAGCCAATTTACTAAAACATAAATACTACTGCTTGAAGCAAATGTCATGAAAATCTCTTATCTTCCTTCTGAATATTTGGTTAATGCGGTAAGAAAACTAGAAGATATTAACAAGGTCGAATCTAATTTCCTTCTGCGAGCAGTGAAAATTGAAAATAACTCAAATAATCCTGCTAAACTGATTCAATTTAGATTTGATATTAAAAGGGGAAACAATGTTGTCAAATCTATCCTATACAGTGAGGATATGATAAAAGAAAAATCTGCAGATTTGAATCAAGCTCTTGAAAGATTAGAAAATCCAGATACCTCAAAAATTTTCTTAGGTGTGGAGGGATTTTGGAACAAAGAACTCTTTTCGTCAAACTTTTTAGAACCTAATCATGAAACAGGTTTCAGATTAGAACATTTTGTACATATGGATGCTGATCCAGTTGATGAATTGATTCTGACTGTAACTTATATTGAAAACAATGAGGAAAAAATGGATCATAGCTCTATCCCTCTTATTCAATATCAGAACAAAAATAAATACATCTTCCCCCTCAAAGGAGCTTGGTTTACAGTTAATGCATTTGAGAATCCATATGAACACAGAAGAATGCATTCACAAGAGTTCGGATTTGATGTTGTACAATTAGATGAAGACATGAATTGTATTCCAGCTGAAGGTAATGAGAATGAATTATTCATATATCATGGTAAAGAAGTTATTGCAATTGCTGATGGAGTGGTTGCAGAAACATTTGATGGAATACCTGAAAATCCAGCTGCTGGAGAGTTATTACTTCAAGAAGAGATGATTGAGCTTATTTCAAAACATGGATACAAACCTGTAGTTGGTGGAAATTATGTGGTTGTGGAACATTCTGATAATGAAAGTTCTTTTTATGCTCATTTGATTACAAACAGTATTAAGGTAAAAAAAGGAGATGAAGTTAAACAAGGCCAAGTTCTAGGTCTTCTAGGAAATTCTGGCAATTCTTCTGCTCCTCATCTTCATTTCCAATTAATGCAAGGTACAGATATTCTTACTGCACGAGGATTACCTTGTTATTTTACAAATATTTCCGATATTGAAAGACAAAAAATTGAATTGGTAGATAAAAGTTTTTCAGTAATATTTACTGATTAAGCTTCTTCCTCTATTAGAAAAAAGCTCAGAAAAGGGAATTTTTATTAGAGGATTTTGAGGACCTTCTGGTAACGGTTAGTGGTATAATGGAAGAGATTACACTCTACACAGGGAAAAGCAAGGATATGCCCGAGAAATATCTAGAGCAATATTTTGCACTCAGACAACAAGAATATGAAGAGGGAACTGGAATGCTTCCTCCAGCAATCGATTATTTTAGAAATTCATGGGAAGTTGGAGCTTTTTCTTGGGAAGAAATAAGGAGAACCTTCTTAGTGAATGAAAATAATTTACTAGTAGGTATTGGATATATTTCATGGCATGTTAAATACGATCATCTAGATAGAGCTTGGTTTGGAGTATATCTTATTCCAGAAGAGAGAAGAAAAGGATATGGAACAAAAATCTTTAACTCTCTTATTAATCAGCTACCTTCACAAATTGAGAAAATTTCAAGTGGAGCTTTGCTTGGAACAGCTGGAGAGGATTTCTTAAAATCTCTTAAGAAGGAATCAAATTATACTGAACAAATTATAGTTGCAAATCTTGAAGAACATGATGAAGACGTGGTAGAAAAGGAAGCTAAAAGACAGAAACAGCTTGCGGTAGAAAAAGGCTATAGGATAGTCTTCTTTGAAAATGATACAGCAGATAAACTAGTTGAATATAGTAAATATGCAAAGATGGTAGAGCAAATATGGAATGACATGCCAAGGGAAGAACTCACAGTTTTGAGCGATATTTTACCTGAGGAGAAGTTGAGGGAAATTTATTTTCATCACATAGAAATAGGTTTGAATTATTATGGATTTCTTGCAATTCATGAGAAGACAAACGAACCTGTAGGTTATACTACTCTTGCAATCAATAAATTTCAACCATGGGTAGCTTGGCAAGATGACACAGGAGTAATTCATGAGCATAGAGGAAATGGGTTAGGGTTAGCTCTAAAATACCAAAGTTTGTTGAAATTGCTTAAAGATACTAAGGCAAAATATTGGAGAACAGGAAGTGCTGAAAGTAACATTCACATGGCAAGAATAAATGAAAAACTTGGACATAAGTTATTCTCAACTGATTTAGTTTTTGAATTAGAAGTTAGTGATTTCAAGGAATAGAAATTATAGTTATTCTTCTTCTAGAGAAATCTCTGAACCAGAAATTGTGAAGAATTGAAATTTCTCTAATCTAAGTAAGGCTGTTCTTACTATGTTGAAGAAAATTGAAAGAAAATAAGCTATGCTAATCTTTCTAATGAAAAGTTCTATGATATCAGATAGCGTTCTACTGTCATTGTCAATACACTCACTAAGTATGTTCTTGTAATAGGTATAATCAATAATCGCTAAATTGGTGAAAAGCTTATCTGATTGCTTCTTGAAATTATCAAGTGACTTTCTGTTTGAGCATGGGATAGATATAGGGGAATTAAGAAGAAAATCAAGTTCAGTTATTTCTTTATCTTGAGGTTTGTTTTTTATTCGTTCATCTAAATAAGAAATAAGATGAGTAAAGGTTCTCTCATCAATATGAACAACTTCTTCAAGTATACTTGCTGTTAGAGTAATCCATTCACAAGCTATTTCTTTGTCAATTTTGTCAGAGATGTTAGCTGTAATTTCGATGAAACCCATAGGAGATTTAGAATCTATTTTGAATGTTTCCTCTGAATTT
>JAEOTK010000336.1 GCA_016839875.1 Candidatus Heimdallarchaeota archaeon | reverse complement strand
CCCCAATTGTAAGCAATTGGTTTAACTAATAAGTGAGGATGATCAAGCATTCGTTTTGCATAAAAACTTGAAATAGTTTCTGGAGGATTTCTTATTAATTCTTCATAAAAATCAACTATTAATTCTGATTCTTTTTCATATATTTCTTGTATAATCGCAAATGTTTGAGGAACTGCATGAATAAAATCTTCTAGAGTAGAACCGTGAATCTTGTGTAAATCTGTAATATGTAATCTAGTTGCAATTAGAGCATGACCAGGTATTGAAGGTTTATAGTTCAAAACAGAAAAGGCTTCTTTATTCTCATAAATAATCAATTTTCTTTTCTTGTATTCCTTGTAAGATTGGCAAAATATGCATTTCTCTTGTGATTCTAACATAAAGAAGATGAGCTTGTAACATAAATATATTCTTTTCTTCTTCCAAGCAAATCTTTTATACAAGTAAACATGGTTCTTCTCGTTTGTGTTTCTCAATGTATGAAATGATTTTTGTCCCTAGAATAAGTGAAATTGGAACTAATGGAAAAGTAAAAATCACCGCAATAATGGATTATCTTCAACACATTGCCTATAGCCATGCTGATAAACTAGAGGTTGGTCATCACCAGATCTTTCATAGGAATCTAACTTGGTTACTTCTACGATATACATTTGAAGTTGTACGTTATCCTCATTTAGATGAGGTACTCAAAGTATCAAGTTGGGTAGCTGAATCAGGCAGTCCAAAATACACTATTAGAGATTTTGAAGTTGTAGATGAAGATCGCAATATTGTCTGTAAAGCAACCACAAGCTGGTTGTTGTTCAATTATCGGAAAAGAAAATCTGTTAATTTTATGGATTATTGGCCAGATTTTAAAGCAGAAAAAAGAAGAGCTTTAGATTACGATTTTCCTGGATTACCATTACCCAAAAATATCAATACAAAAAAGTCATTTAAAGTAAGGAAGCAAGATTTGGATATTAATCAGCATGTAAATCACATTGCTCACATCCATTGGATAATGGAAGGAATGCCAGAAAAAGTGGTTAAGAAATATGAATTGGAAAGATTCGAGATTAGCTATAAAGAGCAGGGTTTCTATGAGGATGATATTTTGGTAGAAACAGAAATTTTGAAAGAGAAAGACAATGGATCTCTTGAAGCATCTCATCAAACAATAAAAAGTAAAAAGGAAAAACTTGTTTCTAAAGCAGTAACCAGTTGGAGATCTATTAAATAGCCCAAAGTTTTTTCAATTGCTACTAATTCCTTAATCTAGGTTTATTCAATGTCTATCGAAAAAGTAAAAGAAAATGTTTATGCAATAACTGATGGAAGTACTCGTGGGAACATTGCTGCATATGTTCTACCTAGTCAGATAGTATTTGTTGATTCAGGTATGAATATTCCACTTATGAAGAAATTTAGAGAACATATTGAACAAGAAACAGGAAAAATAGCATCTGTTCTTTTTATAACTCATGCACATGGAGATCATGTTTTTGGTAATCAAATCTTTGAAGATTGTGAGATTATTAGTTCTCAACCTACGCACGAAGCAATGATTGAATCAAAAGAGAAAAACTGGACTCCAGAAGCTTTAGAAGAATGGAAGAAGAATTCAGAAGATCCTTCATCTTTGGATGGCTTAAAGATTGTTCTCGCTACTAAAACCTTTGCAGATGAATATGAGCTTGTAGATGGTGATGTGAAGGTAATTGCAAAGAGAACTGGAGGGCATACAGAGGGTTCAAGTTATGTCTATTGTCCTAACTACAATGTACTATTTGCTGGAGATAACTTGTTTAATAGACATTTTCCTTGGGGAGGACCACCTTCAGCCAATCCAATTAAATGGATTGCAGCATTGAAAGAATATCTTTCTCTTGATATCGAACACTACATTCCAGGTCACGGACAAATATCCAATAAGGAACCAATAGACGAATTCTTGGTTTATCTTGAAAAGGTTACATCACTGATGAAAGAGCAGATTGCCACTGGAAAGAGTGAAAAAGAGATATTAGAACAAGTAGATAAAATCGAATATTATCCTCCTCGTGAAGGAAGAGAGCAATGGAAAGGTGCTACTTTAAAGAAATGGTATGATGTTCTATCTACCTAAGTTTTTTACTTTTAGAATAGATCTAAGCAATTCAATTTATACTTCTTTTACTACTTTCATTTGAAGTAAGGACACAACTAGAATATTTTATAAAAACAACATCAATTGGTAGATTATTAATCACAAAGATGGTATAAATAGAAATGAACAAAGAAATGAAGTATGATGTTGTTGGTTTAGGTTCTTGCACTATGGACATGATCTTTTCTGTTGATGATGTTATGAGAATGGAGCTTATTGGAAAAAATCACTCTGAAAAGAAATACATGGCAATTGAGCATTCATCAAAATTGAATGTGAAGAGTGTGAAATTTCATCCTGGTGGTTCCGCTGCAAATACTACATGCAACCTCTCTCATATCGGATTAAAAACTGCATTTATTGGCGGAATTGGAAATGATATGAATGGAAAATCTTGCTTAGAGGACATGAAAAATCACGGTGTTGATGTTTCTGGAGTTAGTGTTTTTGATGAAGATACTACTGCTATTTCTGTTATACTGCTAACCCCTTGGGGAAAAGATAGTTCAATTTTAGCATATAAAGGAGCGAATAATCTATTCTCTGAAAAACAAATACCGGAAGATAAACTTCTTTCAACAAGGTGTTTTGTTTGGACTTCTTTAACATCTGATGATGGAATAAAAGCAATCAAGAAATGTATTGATTTAACAAAGTCAGTAAATGGAATGATCGCAGGGGCACCATCGATTTCAATTATTAAAAATAGACCTGAAGAAGCAATGTCTCTTCTGAAGGAATGTGATGTTACAAGCATGAATGAAGAAGAATTGAGTGCTCTTACAAATGAACAAGATGTAATTAAAGGTATGAAGAAATTATTTGATTGGGGCCTTAAGATTGTGAATATTACATTTGGAAAGGAGGGTCAATGGTTAAGCGATGGAAAGCTAATGATCAAAACTAAACCTCCAAAAGTTTTTGTTGAAGATACTACTGGAGCAGGGGATGCAACAATGAGTGGAATTATCTACGGTCTATTGGAAAATAGAACCTTACAAGAAACTGCTCAAATTGCTTCAGCCTTAAGTGCAATGGAAATTGAAGCTCCAGGTGTAAGAGTTGGGACACCACTGAAATATTCAGAACTTGAAGAATTTATGAAAAGAAATAATGTAATCCAAGATGTAAATGATTTTTAATTTTTACGTATTTTTCAGTTTCAACTTTGTCCCCAAATTCTTTTTTAAGCTGTTCATATTCTCTTTATTAGAATGACTAAAACACTAGAAGAAATTATCACTTCCTTACGAAACCTAACTGGCAAAGAAATATATCAATCACCAGATTTTGGTATTGAATTTGGGACATATGCTCCAAGGGTATTAAGTGCAATAAATGTAAAAAATATCGTAGTGTCTCCATTTGTAAATTTAAAGCTGATACACTTT
>JAEOTK010000335.1 GCA_016839875.1 Candidatus Heimdallarchaeota archaeon | reverse complement strand
GATCCATTCATTCTACAGTTTCTTGCAGAAGGATTAAAATCTGGTGAATATGGTTATATCTTTTCAACAGAACATCCTTATGAGTATTATAATGAAATGATGACAGGTATAGGAATAAATCCTGACATGTTAGAAGCAACAGGAAGATTGAAGTTTATAGATGCTTTCAGCAATCCGTTTGGATATACTGATGTGAAAACAACGCATGAGCATGCGGTACATAATCTAAATCAACCAAGAGAAATTAATGAAACCATTAGAAGGTCCTTCTTGCATGTTCAAAATCAAGAAATACTGAAACGAGGTATAGTGTTATCTCTATCATCAATCATTTATGCAGCTGATGATAGTAAGAAAATTATATTTTCTTTCCTCCAAAACAGATTAGCAGCTAATAAACGAGAAGGAGCTGTTACATTGTTCTCACTTCATCATGATGCACATGATCCCATACTCGTTAGAGCAATAGAGCACAATTGTGATGTCACAATTAGAATATCTAAATCTGCAACAAAAGCAGAAAGACCAATTACGGAAGCAAGAGTACTAAATGTTAAAGGAAAGCCAGAACTAACAGGAGAACCTGTTCTTTTTGAATTCATTAGTGGAAAGATAATTCCTTACTATGAAGAAGAAGCTTTCTAATTTTCACTGAATTGCTTTCTTTTTATTTTTTTCAAATTTTCTATCTAAAGGTATCTAGATAGTTTATTATTCTAGATCACTTGGTTACAGCCTTCGATATCTTTAAGTAAGAACTCGGGACTTATATTTCAGTGAAGATATTTGTTGTTTGATTATCTTTTTAAAACAATCATCGTTGGAGATCCAAATGTAGGAAAAACCTCTATTACTTTGCGATTTGCAACAGGGATGTTTAGAGAACGTTACTTACCTACAATAGGTGTAGAGTTTTCTGTAAAAGATCTCGATATTGATGGAAAAAGAGTAAAACTGCAAGCTTGGGACACCGGAAGTCATGATCGATTCTCATATGTCAGACCTCTCTACTATAAAGGGAGTTATGGTGTTCTTGTTGTTTATGATCTCACAAATCATCTATCTTTTGAAAATCTTGACAAATGGTTTACTGAGGTTTATACTAATTGTGAATCTGTTATACCTGCAATTATTATCGGGAACAAAGCAGATTTACCAGAAGAAAGAGCTGTAACAGAAAAAGAAGTAGAAGGATATGCAAATTCGAAGAAAAAAGAATTTGAGTTAGATATTTTACAAACATATGAAGTTTCAGCTAAATCAGGTCAGAATATTAATGACATCTATTATGAATTAACCAAAAAGATGATTCAAAAATCTACTTCATTAGAAGAATGAGAAAGACTATTTTTTGCTTTTAAATGACATACATATCATAAGATTTAATTTCTACGTATTTTTCGCATTCATAGAGCTAATTTGATTTTAAGAAAGCGGATAGAATATTATGCTTCGATAAAACAAAAGAGGCTTTAAATAAATGTCACGGTAATGATAGCGTTATGCTTGAAACAGTGCATTTATCTAGTATATTGGTGAAAGAATTGGCAAAGATTATAGATGTCCGCATTAATGGAAGAGGAGGGCAGGGCGCTGTGACTGCATCGCGTTTACTAGGAGAGGCTGCAATCATTGAAGGGCAATATGTGCATGCTTTTCCTTCATTTGGACCAGAACGAGCAGGGGCACCAGTAACTTCTTTTGCACGAATTAGTGCTGAATCATTTACTGAAAAAACAGAAGTATACAAACCTCATGTGGTTGTAGTTATAGATCCAACACTTTTAGAAGATATCCCAGTTGCAGATGGATTAATGGATGGAGGAACTATAGTTGTGAATTACGAGGGAATGAAAGAATCTTTAATGAAATATTTTGAAGGGGTACACGCTAATATTTACAAAGTTGCAGGCTCGAAAATTGCACTTGAAGAAATTGGTAGAAATGTTCCAAATTTAGTTATGCTAGGTGCACTGTTAAGAGTAACAGGTTTAGTTAAATTAGAAAGTTTGATCAAGGTTACAACCGATAGATTCAAGGGAGTTTTGGGGGAGAAAAACGTAGCTGCTATAAAAAGAGCTTATGAAGAGGTGGAATAATGACATCAAAGGAAGCTCCAAAGGAATTTAAAAAATGGGTGGAGGAGAAGTGGGGAACAGAAGATTTGCCCATAGGTGGTGTAGTACCATATCATACTGCGTATGAATACAAAACTGGAGATTGGTCTGCAAATAAAGCGGTAATATTCAAAGATAAATGTATCAGCTGTATGAATTGTTTCTATTACTGCCCTGATGCAGCAATCTTTATGGATGACGATATGAAAGCCGATTGCGATATCCAATATTGCAAAGGCTGTGGAATTTGTGCAAAACATTGTCCTGCTGATGCAATAGAGATGAGGAGATTAACAAGGTGATAAAAGATGATAACTAAGGTACAAGGAATGACTGGGGATGAAGCGGTAGCATATGCTGCAAAGCTAGTAGACCCTGACGTTGTGGCAGCCTATCCTATAACTCCTCAAACTATAATCGTGGAACGTTACAGCGACTTTGTTAATAATGGTGAAGTTAATACTTCTTTCATCCCAGTAGAATCAGAACATTCTGCAATGTCTGCTTGCGTAGGAGCTTCACTTACAGGTGCAAGAGTCTTTACCGCTACAGCTTCTGCAGGTCTTGCATTAATGTATGAAATTTTATATGTTGCATCTGGACTTAGATGTCCCATAGTTCTAGCTGTTGCGAATAGAGCATTTTCAGCTCCAATAAATATACATGGAGAATGTACTGATCAAATGGTTTGCAGAGATGCTTCATGGGTTTCTCTTTTTGGTGAATCAGCTCAAGAAGCATATGATGAAACTATTATGTCCTTCAAAATTGCAGAACATAAAGATGTCCTCCTTCCAACAATGTTTGGAATTGAGGGATTCATTGTAACACATGCTCTTGAAAGAGTAGAGACCTTAACTAAACATCAAGTAGAAGATTTCCTTCCCTCTGAAAGAAAAGTTGATTATAGATTCTGTCCTGATGAGGTTACTTCCTTTGGTTCTTTAGTTCTTCAAGACTATTATATGGAAATTAAAAGACAACAAGAAGAAGCAATGCAGAGAGCATATCTTGTTACAAAACAAGTAATGAAAGAATTTAGTGAATTATCTGGAAGGCAAATGGATGTTGTAGAAAAATACAAGCTAGAAGATGCAGATTACGCTTTTGTTTCTTATGGAGCAACAGCAGGTAATGCTAAAGCAGTCGTTGATCGCTTAAGAGAAAAAGGAGAAAAAGTAGGTGCTCTCAAAATACGATTACACAGACCTTTCCCCTCCCTAGATGTATATGAAGCTCTAACAGGAATTAAAGCTGTCACAATACTGGACAGATCTGTAACTTTTGGATCTCCTGGAACTATTATGCAAGGTGATCTCTCTACCGCTCTTTATGGTAAAGAAAATATTCCATCTCTGCATGGGTATATTAATGGTTTAGGAGGTAGAGTTCTAACTTTACCAGAGATTGAAGAAGCATATGACATGTCTAAGAAATATAATGACATTGGAATGACTTCAACTATTGATTGGCTGGGGTATAGGAAGTGAGGTGGAGAAGATGTTAGAGATACCAAGTATATCAGTTAAAGATCTTCAAGAATGGTCTAAAATGGATGAAGTACTAACTTCAGGACATCGATTATGTGCTGGGTGTGGAGCAGGAACAATGGCTAGACAAGTAACCCTAGCTGCCAAAGCTTTGGGAGATCCAATAATGCTCGTGAATGCAACTGGATGCCTAGAAGTTGCGTCAACAATTTATCCATATACGGCATGGAATGCACCTTGGGTACACAATGCCTTTGAAAATGCGGCAGCTACTGCTTCTGGAGCAATTGAAGCAATGAATGCAATGAAAAGAAAGAAACAAATGTCTGATAAAGAAGTTCATATGATAGTTTTTGGTGGTGACGGTGGAACTTACGATATCGGTCTCCAGAGTCTTTCTGGAGCTGTAGAACGAGATCATGATTTTCTTTATGTGTGCTACAATAACGGTGCTTATATGAATACGGGAATTCAACGTTCTGGAGGAACTCCAAAGTATGCGGCTACAACAACAAGTCCCCCAGGAACTGCTATACCTGGAAAAGTAAAATGGATTAAACCTCTAGCTGAGATAATGGCTGCTCATGGGGTACCAACTTATACAGCTAGTCCTGCCTATCCTAGAGATTTAATGGGTAAAGTTCAAGCTGCACTAAAAGCAGATGGACCAGCATTTATGCTAGTAGACTCTCCCTGTAACTTAGGACAAAGATATCCACCAGATATATCAATTGAAACAACAAAAATAGCAGTAAAATCTTGTTTCTTTCCACTTTATGCTACACATAAAGATGAATGGTTATTAACTGGAGAATCAGCAAGGATTGCAAAGCATCCTGATAGAAGAGTTCCTGTTGAAGAATATTTGAAACTTCAAGGAAGGTTTAGACATCTATTCCTTCCAGAATGGAAAGAGAAGTTAACAGAGATTCAAGAAGCTGTAGATGATAAATGGGAAAGATTAGTAGCAAAATCCTCATGCTAATTTTTCAAACCATTTTCTTTTCTTTTGATCTTTGTTTATAAACAGCTGCGAAAAAAAGTGACAAACTGCAAAAAAACTGCAAAATTTTCACAATTATTTAAGTTTGATAATATTCTATTTTTCTATAGATATGGCTACTCCACTAGTGGCTAAAATACACCGGATAAAGGGAGGGAGTACACTCCCTTGTGATGCAAATGATTTTAAAATCTCACGAAAATTAAATTTGTTGTTAAATGTCTAGAAATATGAATGAAAAGAAACTATCTGGAGAATTCTTCACTCCTTCTTCAGTAGTAGATTTTATGATAAATAAAACATTCGATCAACTTTACACAAGTGGTAAGATTCTAGACAATAATTTCTCAAGATTTCAAGAATCACTTCTTAAGCTAAAATTCTGTGATCCTGCAGTTGGTACAGGAAACTTCATTTTAGGCTTACTAAGATATGTTTGGAAAAGAATCCTAAGTTATGGAAATGTAACAACAAGTGAACAAAACAAATTTCTGAAATCCTTTGCAAAGAATTGTATTTATGGTGTAGAAATAAAAAAATCATCATTAGATCTTTGCAAAACGCGGATTGTGAAATTATACCAACAACTGAAAAATGCTGATCTTAAGAACCTAAAAGTTGGTAATAGTTTAGTAGATCTTGATGCTTATGAAATTTTAAACAATGATGTCAAGGAACAGCTTTTTCCATTTTCTTGGGCTAAATCATTTTCAAGTGATATTGTATTTGATGTAATTATTGGTAATCCCCCATACTTCAATCTTAAGAAAATGATTCTTAGAGATGAAAATATCCAATTACTATATGATTATCTAAAAAAATCACGAAATTGGAAAACCTATTTTCGATCTTCATCTGATGTTTATTATTATTTCATTATTCGTTCAATTAAGCTTCTAAAAAAGAATGGACTTTTAGTATTAATTCTACCAAACTACTGGATAGAAAACAAATATGCAGATATATTAAGAGAAAATCTCCTAAAAAATCAGATTCTGGATATATATGATTTCGGAGAACTCAACGTTTTCAAAGATGAAGGTAAATGGTTGAATGTATCTACTTGTGTGTTAATTCTAGAAAAAATTGCTCCTTATAGAGAAATCACAATCACTAAAAATATACCTAGAAATTTCTTTAGAAAGGAAGGGATTAAGGTTAATAGTTTCTCTGTAAACAGTTCTGATCTTAGTAAAGATAAATGGATTCTTTCTCCTTATATAGACAAAATCAAGAAGATTGAGCGAAATAAGGATTTAGTCCAACTCTCCTCTATAGCGACTGTTGCTCAAGGTATGTCTCCTGGTGTTAAGAGTATCTTTGTTCTACATGAAGAGGAAATTATTAAACGAGGTATAGAAACAGAAGTTACAGTTCCTTTCGTAACTAATAAACATGTAAAGAAATGGATGTTAGAGAAAATAAATAAACATCATGCGATTTTGCCATCTTTGATTCAGAATCTGAACGATTTTCCCAATACTCAAAAATATCTTAAAGAAAACAGGAAGGATTTAGAGAAAGGATCTGATAGACAAAGACTTCTGAGTAAGAAGAAAATTAGATGGTTTGATTTTAGTGTTTATAGAAATCTTGATCTCTTTTTGAAAAGAAAAGAGAAAATACTATGTCCTTATCGTTCTCTTTCTCCAAGATTTAGTTTGGATAAGAAAGGCTATTTTTGTGCAACAGATATCTATGGTATTTTTCCTGATAATCCAAAAGATCTTTACAGTCTCTTGGGTATTTTAAACAGCAGTTTTATGGAATTCTGGTTCAGAGAAGTAGGAAAAAGAAAGGGGAAAATGTTAGAATTCTTTAGCGATCCTCTAAAGAAACTATTTATTCCTAATAAAGATAAGAGAGTCTCTATCAACCAAGAAGTAAAGGATATACTCAAAATAACAGATAAAAACTCGAATAGAACAAATGAAGTTAAGGAAATTGAGCAAGTTATAAACCAGAAAGTAGCTCAAATGTACAATCTTAATCTAAGTTTTGTGCAAAAATACCTGAAGAAAAACAACTTATCATAGAAATGAACAGATTATTCTCCATTCATCATAACCTGCTAAATATAATCTAACATCAGGAAAACCAAGTTCTTTTAACACAAGATAAACCAATGCTGATTGAGGTGCTGATTCACAATAAACAACTATTGTTTTATCTTTAATAATGTTCTTTGCTAATAGCTCTCTCTCTATTTCCTCTTTGTCTTTAAGAATAAAATAATCTGGAAATTCTTCGAAAAGATCAAGATACCAATGATGAATTGCTCCTGGTATATTACCTCCTTGTTGATCAAGAACCAATGCATATTCAGATCTATTATCGACATAGATAATATCATCGGAGTTTATGTTCATGAGAATTTCATCTTTTGATATAAGGATATTAGGATTTTCAACTTTGAAGCTTATATCCCCTTTAGGTAACTGTGGAACTTCTGAAGTTAATGGTAAATTTTCTTTTTCCCATTTTGCTAAAGCTCCGTCTAGTAGATTCACATTCAAAAACCCAAAATAATGAAATGTCCATGCTGCAAGTGAGCAATTGAGATTAAATACATCATCGACTAGAATAAGCT
>JAEOTK010000334.1 GCA_016839875.1 Candidatus Heimdallarchaeota archaeon | reverse complement strand
TTATTATTCAATTCTCTCTAGTTTAAAACAAACAGGTCGAATTCCATCTGGACATGTGGCATAAGCTACATCTTTTCCAGTCCAGCCTTCATAGCAACCGCCCCATTTTAGCATCCAAAAATCTTTGAAAATTCCATACCATGCATGAGGACAAAATCCTTCTGGCATACGAATATGCATTTCTTCATCAACTAAATATTCTGCTCCTTCCTTTAGAAAGCACGGAGGAATAGGTTCGCCTGTTTCACGAATAAAATCCTTTCCAATTACATCCTTTGGAGTAAATTTCTTGATTACAGTTATTTTGATTTTCACCATGATTTTTCCAACTCATCTAGATGCAATATTAAATCCCTTATCTCTTTCTCTATATTTTTATACATGAAAAATAGGAGTTTCAAATCCTTATATATTTTATTTATTCTTCTTCTTCCTTCTTTCTTAGCACCTATTGAGCAGATGAAATTATCTTTGTTTGCAAATTCAATTTTTCCTAGTATAATTAACTTAATTTAATCGATTTTGTCCATGTATTTGAAATGCACATAGATTGTTAGCGTCTTCTCGTGAGAACCATGATAATTCCTAGAGTAAATAAAGCTATTAAGCTACTAACCCATTTTATTGGAATACCTTGAGTTGGAGTAACTTTCGAATTCAATAGAATTAGTTCCAATAATTCTTGTTCTTCCTCACCCATGATACTTTGTTCATAATATTCATAGACTCTCATCCTTTGTAAATACCCCAAAGATATATTGTAACTAACTTCAAAGCTTTTCACTCTTTCAAATGTATCTGCACTAGTAGAAAATTCTTCTGATTCATATGATTCCCATTTCAAATGAAAAAGATTAGCAGTAATATTGACTTCAAACATTCCACTTTCGTTATTGAAACAATCAGGTTGTAAATCATCTTCTAAATCCTCCCAGTGATTTTCTCTATCGGGTGAAGTAGGTGACCCGTGACGTTCTGGTCCTACATATCCAAATTCGAAATCACCCATCTCATCAAAAGCATCAATATAGTAATCCCATTCTTCAACACTCGAGAGATCAATATCGTTCAGATATGCGTATACCCAAGCTTGAGTATTATCTTGTAATGCATAAGGCTCATTTAAGTATAAATCATCAGGATCTGTTTTAACTTCAAATCTAATGGTGTCTCCTTCTTCTACTAAATGTTCATCAGCTAGTGTCCAATTGACATCAGCTTCTTTTATGAATGTATCAACATTCCATTCTAGGACCAAACCAGGAGCAATAAAATCTGAATAATAATAATTAAGTTCAGAAACTTGCGCAAGATTAGAACTACTAAAGGTAAATGAAAGAAATGAAATAAGTACTAGACTAAAAAGTATTTTCTGTTTAATGCTCATCTATAGAACCCACCATTTTCAAACTTTTTTGTAAAGTATTTTCGTTTACTTAATATGTCTTTCTTAAAAGCTCATTTACCAGGTACTAGTGAAAAATCAGAATCTTCTATATGTGGTTTTTTTTTGATAGTAAACATCTACTTCCTCGTTTTGAAAGAGAGATGAGCTTGCAGTATAATGGAAGAATCTTCTCAAATGCTTTTTGCTAATTCTAAAACCAAAAAAATCTTAAATGAAATTGCCCCATTATGGTTTTCTTGTGTGATTCTTTTTGAAAATCAATAGAAACTAGACTTTTTATACAGTCTAACAAATGCTTTAGTTAATAGAAATCAATTGCTGATGATTAACATGAAAGCTTCGGACCTTTTTGCAAAAGCATTAGAAAATGAAGGTGTGGAATATATTTTTGGAATACCTGGTGAAGAAAATCTAGATTTATTGGAATCAATTAGAACTTCTTCCATTAAACTAATTCTAACTAGACATGAACAAGCTGCTGGATTCATGGCAGCGAGTTATGGCAGATTTACTGGAAAAGCAGGTGTTTGTCTCTCCACTCTTGGTCCTGGTGCAACAAATCTTGTAACAGCTGCTGCTTATGCTCAACTTGGTGGAATGCCTTTAGTTATGATAACAGGTCAAAAGCCTATAAAATCTAGTAAACAAGGACGGTTTCAAATAGTTGACATTGTTAACATGATGAAACCTTTGACATATTTTACAAAACAAATAGTCAATGGTAACGCTATACCCTCAATAATAAGAGAATCTTTTAAATTATCTGAAACAGAAAGACCAGGTGCCACCCATATTGAACTCCCAGAGGATATTGCTAGGGAAGATACAACTGTACAAATTTTTGAGAAACACAATATTCGAAGACCTTCAGCTGATGATAAAGCTATTAATTCAGCTGTTAAAATGATAGAAGCAGCTAAACATCCTTTGATACTTATCGGAGCCGGTGCTAATAGATCAAGAACTCAAGATGCTTTATTGGAATTTGTAAATAAAACAGGAATTTTATTTTTCAATACTCAAATGGCTAAAGGGGCAATTAACGAAAGACATCCATTAGTCCTTGTAAGAGCTGCTTTGTCAGATATTTATTATCTTCATTGCTCCATTCGACAAGCTGATTTAATCATCAATGTTGGACTCGATATTATCGAAAAACCGCCCTTTTTTATGCGTCATGGTGATGCAAAAGTTATTCATGTAAATTATTTCAAAGCTCATATTGATGATGTCTATTTCCCTCAAATTGAAGTTATTGGGGATATAGCAAATACTATTTCTAGATTAACTAGAGCAGTCAGCTTGAGCGATACATGGGATTTTGAATATTTTAAACAAGTGAAAAAGGAAGTTGATATTCATACACAACAAGGTTCAGATTCTGATGATTTTCCTATTAAACCCCAGAGATTAGTTGCTGATGTTCGCAAAGCTATGCCTGAGAATGGGATTATTACTCTAGATAATGGGATTTACAAAATCTGGTTTGCACGAAACTATTATGCATACCATGCAAATACGGTTTTATTAGATAATGCTTTAGCGAGTATGGGGGCAGGATTACCTTCAGCTATGGCTGCAAAGATAGTTTATCCTGAGCAGAAAGTACTAGCAATTTGTGGCGATGGAGGATTTATGATGAATTCTCAAGAACTCGAAACTGCAAAACGATTGAATCTAGATTTAACTGTATTGATTATCAATGATAGCAGTTATGGTATGATTAAGTGGAAACAGAAATCCATGAACTTAGAAGAATGGGGATTAGATTTTGACAATCCCGATTTCGTAAAATATGCTGAAAGCTATGGTGCGAAAGGTTACAGAATAGCTAAAACAGAAGAGTTACTTTCTCAAATAGAGTACTGTTTGAATACTCCTGGTCTTCATATTATAGATATGCCTGTAGATTATTCTGAAAATAACAAAGTATTGATAGAAGAACTTCAAAAGCTTGTTTGTGTCTTTGATCCTACATTTGAAATATCTGAAGATGTGCAGTTGAAGCTTTGATAATTTTCTAATTTTTTTGTTCTAGAAGTATTATTATATACAAAATCCTTTCTAGTTATATTATAATTCATGTGATTAAAGTGCCTATTAAATCAGTTAATCCTGCAACAGGAGAAGAAATTCAGGAGTATAATGAATACACTCCAGATGAAGTAAAAGAGATTATAAGTAAAACAAATAAAGAATTTCAACTATGGAGAAAAGTTCCTTTTAGTGAGAGAAGAATTCTTATGCATAAGGCTGCTCAAATCTTGCGAGATAATAAAGAATCTTATGCAAAAATGTTGACCTTAGAAATGGGAAAGATATTGAGAGATGCCATAGCTGAGGTAGAAAAATGTGCTTGGGTTTGCGATTTCTATGCTGAAAATGCAGAAGAATTTCTCAAACCTGAAATTGTTAAAACAGAAGCTTCCAAAAGTTTTGTAAGTTTTCAACCTCTTGGTGTCATTTTAGCAGTCATGCCCTGGAATTTCCCTTATTGGCAAGTATTTCGTTTTGCTGCACCTGCTCTTATGGCAGGCAACACCTGTATTTTGAAACATGCATCTAATGTTCCTGGTTCAGCCTTAATTATAGAAGAGGTTTTCAACAAGGCTGGTTTTCCAATTAATGCATTTCGAACTTTGTTAATAGGGAGCAAGCAGGTAGAAGCAGTTATAGAAAATGAATCTGTTAAGGCAATAACTTTGACTGGTAGTACTCCAGCAGGAAAAGCTGTTGCTTCAAAGGCAGGTTCTATGCTTAAGAAAACCGTATTGGAGCTTGGTGGAAGTGATCCTTACATAATTCTAGAAGATGCTGATAATGAGGAGGCAGTGATGACTTGCGTAAATAGCAGATTAATAAATGCTGGACAAAGTTGTATTGCTGCAAAACGATTTATAGTTGTAAAACCAAAATATCAGGAATTTAAGAATGGTTTTGTTGAATACATGAAAACAATGAAAATGGGAGATCCATTAGATCCTTCAACTAATGTTGGACCACAAGCAAGAGAGGATTTAAGAGATGAACTTCACAACCAAGTCCAAAAAAGTATTGAGATGGGAGCAGAGCTTCTTCTAGGAGGGGTTATCCCTGAAGGATCTGGAGCTTTTTATCCTCCAACTGTTTTAGCTAATGTCAAGAAAGGTATGCCGGCTTACGATGAGGAATTATTTGGTCCAGTAGCAAGTATTATTGAAGCAAAGGATGATGATGAAGCAATAGCTATAGCAAATGATTCAGTTTTTGGATTAGGTGCTTCAATATTTACTAAGAATGTTGTAAAAGGAGAAAAAATAGCTACGGAGAAGATTGAAGCAGGAAGTTGTTTCGTTAATACCTACGTAAGATCAGATCCACGATTACCTTTTGGAGGAATCAAACAGAGTGGATACGGACGAGAACTCGCTGATTATGGAATCAAAGAGTTTGTGAATATCAAAACAGTTTATATCAAATAAATCTGGGACCAAACAAGCATTGGTTCATTTTCCGGGGACTAAAGAAAAATCAGAATCTTCGATATATAGTGGCTTTCGATTATAACCTTCTATCTCCTGGTTATACAATTTTATTTGCTTTACCGTACCAACTATACTCCAGATTATCAATGTTAAGTACGCAATGGAAGTGATAGGTATAAAGGCAAAAATACCATTTACTTTAGTCAATACATCTAAGATAACTGTTAGAATAAAGCTTATCAGGAAATATGATCCTCTCTTCCATTGACCTACATACATGAATCCAATCCCTGGGATAAGAAAGTAAGGAGTGATGAATAACAAGCTTTTTTTCTTTGGAATTCCTGACTCTGGAATTTTTTCCATGACCTTATATTTCAGACTAGGTTTTTCTTGAGAAGCAGCATACTTCTCGAAATATTTTGCAGAAGGTTGATCAGGTTGAATACTCTTAGTCACATCTGAACCACAATGTCTACATTTTCTAAATCTATTAGGAATTAAATTACCACAAGTATTACAATATTTCATTCTAAACCTCATTATTTGGTTACTTAACAAGTCGCATTTAGTTTAATATAGTTAAGCTTTTTACAAAAAATAGAGTAAAAATAGAGAATTATATTCTCTTTAATCTCTAGTGGCCATAAAACATTGAATTATATGTGGCTCTTATTCGAGATCTTCTGTAATTCTTGTGTTTTATATGGCTATTTCTTCTATGTAGTTTTATTTTATTCTTG
>JAEOTK010000333.1 GCA_016839875.1 Candidatus Heimdallarchaeota archaeon | reverse complement strand
TGGCTGTAGATACAAATATGGCAAGAGAAGCAGCTGAAAGAATCAGTCCATTAGTTTCGATCGGTTTAGCAATGTTTTTCTATTTCATTGTACTGACTAGCCCACTCACACTTTCAACCATACTCTTAATCAATCCCTTTTATTGGTGTTATAGATTATGTTTGCTTTTGGTTGCATGTAAATTGACAATTGAAGTTTTAATCTATTTCTTGTTGATAGCAGGATTGATGTTTATACTTATACAAATAGCAACTAGAGGAATCCAGAAAGAGAAGAGCTTATATTTGGAATAGAAATCTCAATTCTTCTGATTTCTTCCTTCTACTTTGATAATAAAGTCTCTTATTTTGTTTGATGTTTCTCTACTGTGAGTTTTATGATAATTAACTAGGTTCTCAAAGATTGAATTAGGGATTTTTTCTGCAATATCTACGCTCTGTTGATAGGAGTGCATTTTATCTGTTGAAGCAGCAAAGATATAAGTTGGGCATTTAATTTTCGAGTAATTCACATCTGATTTATAATTAAACATATGTAGAGCACACTTTTTCATCCTTTTGGGTTTACTTGTCGTCATATTCCTTTTATTCAGATAGTAAGTCCCTGCATCATTTTTCATATCAGTTCTGAAATGTTTGAGAATCAGTAATAGAAAAGGAAGTAGTGGATAATATAACCAATAAGGGGCAAAACTGAAAAGAGTTTTCATCCATTTTGAAAATGCAAAACTTTCTACTGGACTAATTAGAATCAATCCTTTGGGTGATGGATATCCTTTATCAATATAAGTTACTGCCATCTCACTACCAAAGCTATCTCCAAAAAGATAGTATTCATTAATATTGTAATACTGAGTAATTTTGAAGATGTCATCAGCATAAGTTTCCATCGAGAAATCAATATTTTTCTTACTGTGAATCGCTGATCTTTTCTCTCTGGATTCAATGTGATAAACCGTACCAATTTCTGATAATTGCTTATCTAAATCAATCCAACCTATGAAATGAGAAACAAGCCCAGCTACAACTAGAATTTTTATTTTCGAATTTTTATTTTTGCATGGAATCTTATAGACTCTCAGCTTTACACCTTCCTCAACTTCCACATAATCTAACTGTAACCATGGAAAATCCTTATAGTCAATTTTCCTTTTTGAAGATGTTGGTAGCTTTTCCAAAGGTATGTTCTTCATTATGTTTCTAAATTATGTAATACTGTTTTTTTAAACTTTGTATGGATGAGCTAAAATCTTAATTCTTCCGGTTCAATTTTCTTTCTATTTCTAAGTTCGTTCACGGATAATACTAGCAATGGCATAACTGCTAAAAATCGAGCAGCTGAAATAATTAGCAAATAGATTTTTGCTATAAAAGCGAAATTATAACTTCCAAGCAGATTATCAAATATTGCTCCACTAGCAAAAGAACCTGCAAATGTGATTACACCTGTGATAAGGTTATAGATTCCAGTATATGTTCCTCTCATTTTTGCCCCAGAAATATGTAATAGTTCAGAATTTAACGCTACCATGAAAAATCCATTTCCAATACCTCCGAAGATGTTAACCAAGACAATGATACGCCATGTTTGAGTATAAGCAAATATTAAAGGAACAAAACAAAGAATGATAAAACCCAATGCAGTAGTAAATACTCTTCCGATTCTATCCGCGATCTTACCGCAGATTAATTGACCCAAAGCAATACCTCCTGAGAAAACTGCAGAATAAACAGCTACTTGCCAGGTTGTTGGAGATACATTACTAATTACGAAAGGGGTTATCGGCCATAGGAGACTCATTACAAACCACCATATTGCAGTAGATCCGAAGAATAGTAAGAATTTCTTATCCTTGAAGGGAAAGAACGATGATATTTTCTTTTCTCCTTTCTTCTTGAAATTTGTTTCTTTGATTAATAAAACGAGTATCGCAGCAATGGCAAAGAAGAATGCTCCAATTAAAATCATTACTCTGTATTTCTTTAACAAATCGTTTTCTAACTTATCTACAATAAAACCAATAATTAGTAAAATAATTGATGAAAATATTGTTGCTATCATTCCAACCTGACTTATGAATCTAGTCCTTGTCTTCTCGGTACTCATATCTCCCAAAAGTGCATTCCATGTAGGTATTATCATGCTTAAACCTAAGGAGTAAACAGCGATAATTATCAAGAAAATTAATGGACTGACTAGCTGTGAAAGTACAATAGTTGCTGTTGTAGCAATCGCAAAGCCTAATATTAAAACAATTCTTCTCCCAATTTTATCAGATAAACGACCAAAAAATCCCTGCAATAGAGCAGAGCCTAGATTTTGAATAGCAGTAATGAAAGACATTTGGATTGTAGTTGCTCCAATACCAACTGCAAGTAAGGTTCCGTAATTATAGTAAAATTGCTGTCCCCCACTACTTCCAATTGCTATGATTTTGGCAAATAAAGTTTGCTTTTTTTTCTTCTTATTTACTGATGTACTTTCTGATTCTGTTTTCAAGCTGTTCAGATTTTGAGTTCATAGTAGATAATAAAATCTTTGCATATATGTTGGATGCTTTTTTCAACCTGTTGATAATTTATTATCCTAACCTTTTAATTTCCTCAAAAACCTTTAATATCTCTTAAAATTACAGTGCTTACAGAAACTTTAAAAATATGCATTCGTCTCGAATGAACAATTAATAAGGTTACTTGAGGTTTATTAGATGAAAGCAGCGAAAAAAAGACAAAATCTTTTCCTAGTGACTTTTATTTTAGCAATTTTAACTGTCGGAGTTTTTTGGTGAGCAGCTAATTCCTTTATTAAATTGCATCCACCTAGTGAAGGTAAATGGGAAATTTCTGGTCAAGAATTAATAGATTATGATGTAATATTAAATGGTTCAGTTGAGATTCAAGCAAGCGGAGAACTGACCATAAGTAATGCAAATGTTTGGTTTGATTCAAATAGTACTCACTCATTCACAATTGATGTTTACGGTACTTTAATTATTGAAAATAGTAATATTTCAGTGACTAACCTGAATTACAATTTTACAATTGCAGGAAAAGGAGGTTCAGTGGTTTCTATTACAGATAGTAGATTGGATAATGCACGAGTTTCACTTCTAAGTTGTAATTTTATTGCAGAACGAACAGTGTTCAACAATCTCATGTTATTTACTGCATACTATCTAGATGCTTTTATCATAACAGAATTAACATTTCAGAATTCTCAAACTGGTATCAATTTACTAGATTGTGATTATGCTATTTTAACAAGTAACGTGTTTACGCAAGTTGAGTATGGTATTGATATCTCAGGTTCTGATAATGCAACATTTCTATACAATCTGTTTCAAGATATTCCTACCTTTGGAATACATGTATTAAACGTAGACGAATCTTATGTAACAGATAATGATTTCATTAATGTTACAACTGGAATCCATATTGAGGATAGAAGAACAGAAGTCGTTGATAACAGATTCGAACAGAATGAAGTAGCAATATTTCTAGATAATTCTGATACCAGTACTGTGTATAATAACAACTTTACAGATATCTCCGAAACTGGAGTAGATCTGCTTTTATCAAGATATGTTGATTTAATCGAAAACAATTTTGTTGATTCTGCAACAAGTATATACGGATTTGCTTCTCCTGATACATTTGTTCAGAATAATACTTTTGACAATGTTAAAAGAGGTATCTTAGCACAAGAATGTGATAGATATGTTACAGAAGAAAACATTTTCTTGAACATTATTGATCTTGGAATTGAGATTACAGATAGCTGGGATGCCGTTATCTCAGAAAATGAGTTTAATAATGCCACAGTTGCCATTAATATCCTCCGAGGTAGAAAGAACATTATTCAAAGAAATAATTTCTTCCAGGTTGATGAAGGAATAGGAATAATCTCTTCAAGGGAAATTGAGGTTCTCGGTAATACCATCGAAGAAACAGTTACAGGAATATATGTTGAACAAACACAAGATGCAATAATTACCGCAAATGGAGCAATTAAAGCAACTTATGGAATATCGCTCTGGTCAGTTAGTGGGATTACACTAGCAAGTAACGGTGTATTTGATTCAGTTTATGGATTCTCTATCTGGTTCTCTGATAATGTAAAACTACTCGGGAATGAGGTTAACACTTCTGATATAGGGATAATTGCCAGAAACAGTTATAGACTTCAAATAAAGGATGGAAGTTTGAGAGCTTTAGATTTGGGACTACAGATAATTGGTTGCCCAAATCCATTAATAACTGGAAATACCTTTGATGAAATAGTAGGAGAAGCTATCGTTCTCAAAGATAGTAATGGTTTTTCAGTTTATCATAATAATTTCGAGGATGTAGGATCTTACGCAAGTATAATAAACTGCTTAGGATATTTCTACTTAGTAGTTGACAACGACACAGCTTATGGTAACTATTACCAAAATGAAATTGGCACAGATCCTGTTTTTATTGATACAGTAGATATTGTTGATATTTACGACAATTATCCACTTGGAACACCCTATATTGTTAAACCAACAATAGAGTTTGTTACTAGAGAGATAGATGAACCAACTGATTTAGATGATGTGGTTATTGAAACACAAATTTTCGTTCCTCAAGGTGTTTCACTTACAGTTTATTTAGAATATATGGGTAATTATGACGACGATTGGATAACTATTGATATTACAGCTTCAGAAGATCCAGTAGGTCAAATTGGAGCAATAAACAGATATTCAGGAACAATTCCAGCTTATCCTTACGACTTTACAATTATCTACAGGATAAAGGTTGAATACGAAGAACTTGGACAACCCATTTTTGTAATAACAGAAAACAATACCTATGATGTTATGGAATCAGCTGAAACCCCAATAATTATTGGTGATCCTGAAGTACTTATGGAAGTTGAAGATGAAGATGGAGTTATTTCAACGGTTACAATAACAACATTCTATCAAGATGAAGAATATATTATTTCAGTAACTATCATAAATATTACAGATATCAACAGAATTGCTGGTAACAGACACGTCAATCTAACTTGGACTGAAATAAATACTTTGACCAATGATACACTAAGTGCCACCGTTGTAATGTATTATAATGAAACAGCTGACAATAATATCTACACATATTCGTTTGATCAAGGATATGATGCAGGAATGGTAATTGACTTCTATATCTCTGTAGTAGATATGAACGGAACTTTACACAGATCGGTTGTTAATACAACATTAGTAATCAATGCACCTCCAGAAGAAACGGCTTTTGATACAATAACACTATTGAGCATTGGGGGCACGTTACTGATAGTTCAAGCCTTAGTCATTCTTAGACGAAGACGTAAAAATAAAGAGGAATAAAACTCCTCATTTCTATTTTCTTTTCTTTTTAAACAGTCCTTTAATTTAATATTTTCACGTTTCCTTGCTTACATGACAACATAAATAAATGGCTATTTCTCACTAGAATTTGACGAAAATGCATGGAATACCTAAAGGTAAAAGAAAAGTACTTAATAGAGAAAATCTAATTCAACAAGTCTTTCTAGGTGGAGTGATTCTGGGCTGTTTTATTTATGCTTTCTTCTTTTCAGATAGCATGCTTCTGAAAGTTCTAACAGGAATAGCTTTGGGAGTCGTAGGTTCTCTAATAGCAATATATTATCTCCTAGAATTTATGTCAGGAAGAGGTTCAGGAATAGCAGCTGCTATGAATGAACTCATTTACCTAGTACTAGGTATACCAATGTTAGTAATATCAGCTGGTTATCTGCCTGTTAGTATCTATCTAGCTTTCTTCAGCAGGGAACATTCTCAAGCTATTAAAATTGGATTGTATGTTGGAGTAGGGATTCTAGAAATCTTATCAATCTCTTTTTTGATAATACGTCATCTAAGAGATAAAAATATGAACTTGATCCAATATCTCAAACATATTTTTGATTTCGAAAGAAGATCTCAAGAATCAAAGAAGATTCAAGAACGAAGAGATCAAATTGACTCGTTTTACGATGACCTTCATAAAGTTGAACAAAAAATCGCTACAAAATTAGAAGAAAAATCCTCTGGCTTTGATCAGTTTGATTGGAAAGAAAGAGTAGGTCAGATAGGTGCCAAGACTATTCAGAGTAAAACCTGTTGGAATTGCCAAGCTACTAATGATGATGATGCTCTATTCTGTGAGAATTGTCAAGCTCCTCTCACTAAAACTGAATAGATGCTCTTAACTTAAACAAATTAGTCCCCTTGAAATACCCACACTGTGATATCATGTCTAAGAATCCAAAAAATTCGTTGCTAATTATTTTCGATTTTGATGGAGTTTTAGCTGATTCAAAAAACGCATACACGACGCAAATGCAAAGAACCTTGGAAGTTTTTACGAATAAAAGCATATCAACTGAAGAGATAAAATCAAGAGTTGGAAATACAGATCAAAGAGATGATTTTAGAGAATTTTTGGGAACAGATGATCCTGCTATCATTGATTCAGCAATAAAAATGTATGTAGAACTAACTGAAGAATATGCGTATATGAGAACATTATACCCAGGAGTAAAGAAAGTGCTTGAAGAAATTAATGAAAAGCATTTCACAGGAATTGTTTCAAGAAAACCTCAAGACCGCATGGAGTATTGGCTAAATCATTTCAAAATAACACATTTATTTGATATCCCCATAGGAACAATTGAAAGAACAAAAACTCCTGCTATTCAAAAAATTATGTACGAGTTAAATATGGACATAAACAAGACTTTCATGGTTGGGGATACAGAATTTGATATTCAAAGCGCTAAGGATGCAGATGTTCATTCGATATTAGCTCTATATGGCGCATCTGAACCAGATAAAGTCTTAAAACTCAATCCTGATTATACAATAAGCAATATCACAGAAATTTTAAATATAGTCAATGAATTTCAGCCTTAATCTTAACTTCTTTCTTCCACAAATTTATATAGAATTAAAAATCCAAATATTCATGAGAGTTGGATATCTTCAGTTCCAGCCTATTTTGGGTAATGTTGAGGAGAACATTGATAGAATTTCCAAAATAATTAAAGAGACAGATTCTTTTGATCTTTTAGTTATTCCAGAACTAGCAAATTCAGGTTATTTATTTACTGAAAAAAAGGAATTGGAGAAAGTGTCAGAAGAAATTCCTTCAGGTTTTTTTGTTGATAAACTAATTGAATTGGCTAAAGATAAAAATGGGTATATTGTAAGTGGAATTTGTGAGAAGAAAGGCAGCCTTTTCTTTAATTCTTCAGTACTATTAGGACCTGAAGGTTATGTTGCAAAATATAGAAAAATTCATCTTTTTGATAGAGAAAAATTATTCTTTGAACAAGGAGATGGACCATTCAATCTTTACGATGTAAGAGGAATGAGAGTTGGGTTGTTGATTTGCTGGGATTGGATTTTTCCTGAAGCAACAAGAAGTCTAGCAATTCAAGGCATGGATGTTTTAGCTCATTCTGTAAATCTTGTTTTGTCTTTCTGTCAAGATGCTATGATTACTCGTTCAATCGAAAATCGAATATATACAATAACAGCAAATAGAATAGGTTTGGAAACCAATAAAGAATTCAAACTCAATTTCCAAGGAAGAAGTCAAGTAACATCACCAGATGCAAAACGGCTAGCACAAGCAAGTACTAATAAAGAAGAATCAAATGTAATCAAAATTGATCTTGAAAAATCAAGAAACAAATGGTTAAGTGACAGAAACCATATTTTCAAAGATCGACGTCCCGATAAGTATCATCTTCTCATTCAAGAACAAGAGTTTTAAAATTATAATAGTAATGGAGCCTAGATATGAAAAGAACTCAATCACAGAAAAAATCCCGTGGATATATTCCTCATAAAGCCGCTGCTGAATTTCAACCAACAGAGGATTGGAAAGTCGAGGAAGCTCAAGAGTTGTATTTAAGCAGGATTTTTACATTTGAGGTTGATAAAACATTTTTCAAAGATTGTATTGAAGGAATGAGGGATCTTCCAGCAGAAAGCATCAATATGGTAATAGCTGATCCTCCCTTTGGTTTGAATTTCAGTGAAATGGAGACACTCTACAACCGAGATAGTGAATTAGTCGCTGATGGATATCAAGATGTTACAGTTGATAACTATACTAACTTCACAGAAAAATGGATATCGGAAATACCTAGATTATTAAAATCAGATGCAGGGGTTTGGATTTTTAGCGGTTGGACTAATTTAGCAGATATTCTGAATTCTTTGAAGAGAAATAAGCTGAAACTCATAAACCATATCATCTGGAAATATCAATTTGGAGTCTTTACTAGAAGAAAATTTGTTACTAGTCACTATCACATCCTTTTTGCAGTGAAAGATGAAAAAGAGTATTTCTTTAACAAAATAGAACATTATCCACAAGATGTTTGGGAAGTCAATAGAGAGTATGATAGAGGTGTTCCTAAAAATGCCACAAAGCTTCCTCTTGAAGTAGTTCAGAGATGTATAGATTTTGGAAGTCGACCTGGAGATTTGATATTGGATCCTTTTATGGGAAATGGAACATCAGCTATAGCTGCTAAAAGCTCCTTCCGTCATTTCTTAGGATTTGAAATCAATTTGAAACTCCAAAATATAATTGAAAATAGTGTTGACAAAGCTACATTAGGAGATAGCTACATCCCTTATTCTGATAAACCTGATGAGCTTGTGAGAAAAGCAAGAGAAAGATTTGGAAAGAAGTAATTTAGTCTTCTTCCAGTTTAAAACTTATGTTAACCTTTGCTCGAAAAGCCTTGACTTGACCATCTTCCAATCTTGCATCAAGTTTTATAACTTCAACCACTCTGAGATCTCGAATAGATTTTGATGCTTTAGCAACAATTGATTGAATAGCATCTTCCCAAGATGTGGGTGAAGAACCAACCAATTCTATTACTTTGTAAACTTTTTCATCTTCCATTTTATTACCTCTGATAATTTAATCAACTCATTATAAAAACATAATAGGATTTATTTAAAGCTTGTTTCAAAAATACAGAATCAACTGTCCTAATGAATTAGTTTAAGTATGAAACCTAGCATAAGTATCAAAGAGGATTAGTATGAAGTCTAAACAGCTGATCTGCATTGTTTTCATTAGTCTAGGAATATTAATATTTTCAGTAAATGCTCAAGTAACAACAGAATTACTCTTTAGTGACACAGATACATTGGATGGGGGTTACTGGGTTAGATATCAATATGAAGTTTCAAATTCTGATACATCTATTAGAGTAGATATGGATTCATCTGAACCTTTGGATTTTGGAATCTGTGATGGTGATGAGATGGAGGACTGGCAAAATGGAGGATCTGAACCCTCATGGCATCTATATAGAACAAATGTGACACTAAATACAATCACTGCGTTATTGAACAGAGGAACCTATGATTTTGTTCTTATAAACTGGGGTGTTTCTACAAGTTCTTACGATATAATTGTCTATGAATCTTTTGACCCATCTTCAGGTTTTGGAAATAATATCTATACTATTATCGGTATCGGAATTGCAATATTCGCAATAATTGGTATAATTGCATTTGTTAGATCAAGAAGGAGAAGAGACGCACCAGCACCAGTTCATTATCAAACTCAAGTTGAACCATACCAAGCTTACACTCAACAACCTTCTCAATATCAGTCACCATCGACTGATCAAACTCTATTCGAGAGCCAACCAAAGGGTATGCAAATCTGTCCAAATTGTGGAGCTGATGAAGACATGACAACAAAATTCTGCACAAATTGTGGAAGTAAATTAGGATAATTATTATCCTTTTTTTTATTCAGATATTTCAAAAATATTGGAATTTAGAACTATTTTTAAACGTGATATTTAACTAAATTCTAGAACTCTTCCAAATTGAAGGTGGAAAAAATCGCAGTAAAAGAAGATATAGTATCCAAAGTTGCTGAGATGATAAAAGAATCAAATTATCTTGTGGTTTTTACAGGAGCTGGTATAAGTACTGAATCCGGATTAGCTGATTTTAGAGGTAAAGATGGTTTGTGGACAAGAAGAGATAAGGGTTTACCCCCACCAAAATCAAAGCATTTCGATGAAGTGGAACCAAATCGTGCACATCTAGCTTTAGTCGAAATGCAAAATCGAGGAACAATGAAATTTTTGATTTCACAGAATGTTGATAATCTTCATCTTCTCTCTGGAATTAAGCTAGAAATGATTTCAGAACTACATGGTAACTATAAATATGTTAAATGCTTAGAATGCGATTCTCGCCATACTAGGGATGAAATTGGATGGGTTAGAGAAATTCATGGGAGAGGTTCAAGAAAGGAACCTCAAAAACCAAATCAACCTATTTGTGAAAAATGCCAAGGAAGGTTAATATCCTCTGTAGTGGATTTCAATGATCCAATGCCAGAGAAAGAAGTAGAACTAGCGAAATATCATTCCCTGCAGTGTGATCTGATGCTCGTGATAGGTTCCAGTTTATCTGTGTATCCAGCTGCTAATTTTCCCAAACTTGCAAAAAAAGGGGGAGCTAAGTTAATAATTATTAATATCGATCCAACGAGATTAGATCATTTAGCAGATCTAAAAATAAAAGAAAAAGCAGGGGAATTTCTTGAAAAACTAATGAATGTGTTAGATTTTTAATGAAATTTCTACAATCATAATGAAAAAACCACTGTATATGTCAATGATTTTTTATGCTTAATGTAAATTGTAATATATAGAATAATAAATTTCTCATAAAAGGAGGACAAATTTTGTCTAATATCTCAGCTAAAGAAATGGATGAAATAGAACGTTTCATTAGAATCGGAGAATATTTCGAAGCCTTAAAGCTGCTAGATATTATGAAAAAATGGGAGTATCTAACCAAAAGAAATCTATTGAAATTCAGATTAAATGAAGTTAACATTTTTCTAGATTTAGGAAGATATAAAGAAGGTTTAAAACAAATAGAAAAGATAAGAGCTGAGTGTCAAAAAATAGGTTGCCAAGAAATTGAGATTCAAGCTCTATTATATCATTCAAAACTACTTATTTATACAGGTAGATTCAAAGAATCTCTGAATATTCTTCTAGAACTTGAATTGAAATTTGACACTCTTCTGAAAGATGATTCAACGCTATCAAAAACTCTGCAAGTAAGATTTTTACGACTCAAAGGTATATGTCATCGAGCTACTGGGGAAAACGAATTAGCAGAATTATCCATTCTTGAAAGCTTAAAGATGGCAGAAGCTCTAGAAAACGAATTAGAAATCGCTAAATCTCTTGATAGATACGCTATGCTGATTCATACAAAGGATAGTGAAGAGGCACTTAAGCTCTTAAAACGGAGTTTGGTTATCAGAAAAGAAATAGGAAATAATTATTTTCTTGGTCAAACCTTCAATAGGTTAGGAATTGTGTATCTTAGAAAAGGAATGTTAGAGGAATCACTATCCTATTATTTGAGAAGTCTGAATTCTACTGAACATTATCAAAACAAAGATTTTCAAGCAATTGTCACAATGAACATTGGGACAATCTATGAGAATCAGGGAAAATTAAGCAAATCACTTGAGAAATACCTTGAAAGCCTTAATCTTTCAAGAGAGGTTGATAACAAGAATATGATATCCGCATCTCTCTACAATATATCAGCTATTTACCGTCAAAGGGGAGAATTAGATAAAGCTCTGACTTACCAAGAAGAATGCTTAGCAGAATTTAGAGATCTAAATTATCCAAATGGAATCGCTGCTGCTTTGCATAATATAGGTATTATCCATTATCACAAAG
>JAEOTK010000332.1 GCA_016839875.1 Candidatus Heimdallarchaeota archaeon | reverse complement strand
CCATTTCCTTTTTCCAAGTATTTATATCACAAAAAGTTTTTGAATAAAGTAGAGCTATAGAGTAAATAGGGTAACATCGGGTACTCTGGGTATTGTGTAGTTGAGGTTAGAAGATGTCTTCAGAAGAGCCAAAGCAAGCTAAACAACTTAAAGCTGGAGTGAAACTCAAAACAAAGCCAGCAACCGTACCTAAATCACGTAAAATGAAAACAAGAACGGAGAAGTTACCCGCAGCAGGTTTGGTTCCAAAAAGAATAACAAAATGGAATATCATCTTTTCAGTTTTAACTGTTGGACTTTTAGCAGTGACAATTGTTCATTTTTATTTCAAACAACTTATAGTAATTCCCTTACCAAATTTTATATTAAAATCAATTACACCAGTTATTCTGTTTATTGAAGTATTCCTCATATTAATTGCTTTTGAAACATATAAAATGAAATTTGCTCCTAGCCTTCTAAGGGTTCTATTGACCATACTAACACTTCTAGTTCTTTTCCCAATTACACTGTTTAAGTATCATACAAGACATAGTGTTAAAAGAATTGTATTCACTGGACTGATACTCTGGTCTCTTGTATTCTCATTCTTCTCACCATATTTCGGAATGATAGGTAAGATAAGAGATTTGGAAGATGGATTAGCTGAACAAAGTATTGATCAAAGTTGGTTTGAGAATCTTTTCCAAGGATCAGCTCCCTTTTACATTGATGGTTTGTTGGATCTTTTAGATTCTCTTGATCTTAATGATACCTTAGCTAATCAAGAAATGGCTCAAGTCCGGGCAGACACGGGGGCATTGGGAAATTACCTTTATCGTTGGGAAATTAATGATTATTATAATCCAACAACATGGGAATTCGAAGGAAATAATGCACAAAGATTTGCTCTAGATCCAGCAGATTACGGACCACCTGGTGCTGCATCTGTCACAGATTTGAACATAACAGAAACAATTTATTCAACAACCTCTCTCTACTCACAAGCAATAGATGCTAATCTATTATCAACATGGAGTAGTTATTATAATCCACAATTATATGATGTAACTCCTACATACAGCTGGGATGATTTTCTAAGGGATGAAAATGGAACAGTATCGGCAGAGGAAGGCTCAACTAACATTAGATTTAATACTAGAGATCAATTGACCTTGGAAAGTATTTCTCAAGCAATTGGATTTTTAGGTACTTATAATTACAAAACATATTTTGCACTAGACTCTGAAGCTGATAAACAAGCAATCAAAGATAATAGTCTAGATTTTATAGATTCAGTGGTTAATGACTCCACTTTTCAAACAGATTTTAGCAATTTCTTGCAAAAACCCTCAAACTATGAAACTCTTTCACCAAATGTTCATAGAAATTCTCTTGATTGGGCAATAGATGGAGAAAATAGTGGCTTTACAGTGTATGAGCAAATAACATACATCTTAGATCAAATCTTAATAGCTGGAGGTTTACCAACATCAGCAGATTCAGATAACCAAGGACAAGATAGAGCTGAACGTTTCTGGACAGTGGATGATAGATCATTCACAGCTTTTCTTGCAGCTGCTGTTATGGCTTTACGATGGAACAATATCCCAGCCCGACCAGTATTTGGTTTTGCAATAGGTGAAGAGATAGGGGGAGATCCCAATCACCGAAGCTTAACATTAGAGCACTTATATGGGTGGGTAGAAGCAATAATTCCCGTAGGTGCTGGAGTATATCGTTGGGGGCAATTTCAAATAGGTCCTTATCCTGATGGTAGTGATTTAATCTACTGTGAAAATACTCTTTATTCAGCTTACAATATTTCGGTAGAATTTCTATCTGTAATTCCTCAAGATCCTGGTACTGGAGAAGAAGTATATGTTATTGATAATTATGTTGATTATACTCTTCGTGCAGAAGTAACCAGTGATGGTGCACCTGTTGAAGGAGCTACTGTTCAATTTGAGACTATAAGCGTTGCAGATTATCAAGCAACACAATCAAATCCAGCATTATTATTAAGTACTACAAGAGAACTTGGTTCTGATGCAACAGATGCTTTTGGTTTCGCCACAATTAACTATAATTTTGACCATGTAAACTATACGGAGCTTAATTTTGCTGATCAAGAAGCAACGTCCTATGTTCTCTTAGCATATATAAGTTTAGCATCTTTAGGAGGAGCAGGATTTGTAGTTATGCCGGAAGGGTATTTGTCTGCAGTATACATGAACACTACGAAGCAAGTGCTCCCGAATCCACAGAATATAACAGAATCATATGATTATTATATAGTGCAAAAAGGACGGAATTATCAGATTTCAACGATACTCTATGAGGATGCAGCACATACTACAGTTCTTGCAGATAGAGTGGTCTCGTATTATGTTCTAACGCAAGATGATCTAACAGAACTTCTTTTTGGAATCTTAGATCCACAAGTTCTAATTGACAATAAAATCGGAGAAGCATTTACTGATGTTCTAGGAAACTCTACTCTTAGTACGAATGATACTTTTGATTCTTTACTTACAGATACGACATATTTTGTAGCTGCTTCATATGGAGCAAATTATACTTTTAGTGTTATGTTAATTGTGCAAGCAGAAAAATCTACTATAGACTTTAATTCTACAGATTTAGATAATTTTGAATTGGACATCTATCTATATACTGAACCTTTAGGAGGAACACCAACTAAACTAGCAAATGAGCCATTAGAGGTGTGGATTGTTCCTGAAAGTGATTATTCATCATATGTGGGGATAGATCCTGATGATTTGAAAAGCCATCTATTATCTTTCAATAGCACTGCACCATATTGCCAAATAATTACCCCACCAGGAGCTACAACAAATACTAATGGGTTCTATAATGATACTTTCAGTGTGTCAGCGTCTAATTACGGAACGGGAATATTTGTTGTAGTGGTCTTTTATCTTTCAGCGTGGAATGCGTCTAATGCTTTCATTATAGGTAGTGGACCAGTATTTCTAGTAGATTTCGATGAAGCGAAAGCAGGACTTTCAATATATGATGATTCAATTCTAGAATATTACTATCTATCAACAAGTAACTTTTCCAATATTTTTGCTTTGAATGCAAATTTCAGCTCTTTAAAAACTAAAGGAATATCGGAGGTCGAAGAATGGCTTTGAGTGTAAGAAGAATTTTAACTATAATATTCATCTCTGGTATTCTTATCTCAAATATACAAGTTGTTTTTCCTTCAATAAATGATTCAGATGAAAAACCAACTTCCTTCACTCAGTATTCTGATTTCTTGAAAAATCAAGATTTTCAATTAAACTATCAAAGAAGTCATAGTGATTACTATTATACTCAAGATTATTTAGCTGACAACTTAGAAGGAAACGTGAATGTACCTGCAAAGGGCTCGTTTCCAATAATGCAAGAATTAGTTATAGAAAAACATGATAACATCTTGGGAGAGGATACAAGCGTTAAACAAACTGTAAGTGATCCAACGGATTATACAGAATTTTTTAGAGGGGATGATATTTATGTTTCTGGAAAATTATGGGATGGAGTTACATTTTGGGATGGAGAAACTGTTGAAATATATTATAACATAACACAATCACAGTTTTTGGGTGATATAAGTGGTTATAGATCTTCTAGCTATCGTATTCAAGATATTATGACAGACTCACAAGGAGATTTTGAGTACAATATCACAACTTCAGATCTTTCAATTGATGTAGCTTCAGTAGTAGGAGATATTACCATTTTTACATGGTTTAATGGAAACTATCCTGAAGGCAGATATGCAGGAAGTGCTGGATCTGCAATTGCTACTGTATATGGACAAGTAAGATTAGATGTTACACCTACCGTCGGAAATAGAGATTCTCCTTACTCATTCTATGTGGAAGTTAATTTTGAAAACGGTACACAAGCTCCTACTTCTGGAACTAATTTCAATATCAAAGTGGAATGGATTGAAGCAAGTGAGACACATGTGGATGGAACAAGAACTTTTACTATTCTCAATGATTTTCTTTACGGAAATACTGCTCCCACAACTATTAGTAATGTAACTTGTGATACCTCTTATGATATTACTAACTTACCCTTTTACAACTTCAAAGTATTTGGGGATCTTACAATGAGTGAAACACTTCTAACTAATTCAACAACAAGAGAAACCTATGATAAAGTGGAAGTAAAAGCTTATTATGATTTAGGAGCTACTACTGATGATAGTCGAATTGATGTAGCTCTAGACACTTTTATTATTCTATATGCAAATGTTACAAATTCAACACATGTGATGGGAGCAGATTATAATGTCACTTTACAATTTTACAATAGTGCTGGTTTATATGATACTGTAATAGTTTCTACAAACACAACTGGAGAAATTGAATATACACATTATGTAGATCATAATGATTTTCCAACTATTACTGGTTTCTCGAATTTTTATATAAATTTCATTCTTAATCCTGCAGAGTTTCCTGTTCCGGTTCAAAATGATATATTACGAGCAGATTTAACGGTGAACATAGGGTCAGTAGAAGTGGACATAGCAGATACTGATAGCTTTTACACATCGGGTCTTGATATTGATTATGGATTAATTGTAAGGGATGAATTTGGAAGAATTCTTCCAAATGCAGATTTTTCAATAGATTTCCCAGGTTATGGACTTTTCACTGATTCATCGGGTTCATCAGGAATCTATAATACAACATATTCAATTCCAACATATATTATTGCTGAACAAACTGATACAAAAACAATAACTGTTGATGCTTTAGCAAAAACAGCAACTTACT
>JAEOTK010000331.1 GCA_016839875.1 Candidatus Heimdallarchaeota archaeon | reverse complement strand
AGTAAGTTGCTGTTTTTGCTAAAGCATCAACAGTTATTGTTTTTGTATCAGTTTGTTCAGCAATAATATATGTTGGAATTGAATATGTTGTATTATAGATTCCTGATGAACCCGATGAATCAGTGAACGGTCCATAACCTGGAAAATCTATTGAAAAATCTGCATTTGGAAGAATTCTTCCAAATTCATCCCTTACAACTAACCCATAATCAATATCAAGGCCTGACGTGTAGAAGCTATCAGGATCTGCAATTGACACTTCGACTGACCCTATGTTCACCGTTAAATCTGCTCGCAGAATATCATTTTCAACTGGTATTGGAAACTCCCCAGGATTCAAAACAAATCTTACATAGAAATTTGAGAAACCAGTAATAGTTGGGAAGTCATTATGATCTACAAAATGCGTATATTCAATTTCTCCAGTTGTGTTTGTTTGAACTACTGTAGTATCATATAAACCAGCACTATTGTAAAACTGTATAGTTATATTATAATTTGCTCCCATCACGTGTGTTGAATTTGTTACATTTGCATATAGAGTTATGAAAGTGTCTAGAGCTATATCAATTCGAGTATCATCAGTTGTAGCTCCTAAATCATAATAAGCTCTCACCATTACTTTATCAAAAGTTTCACCTTGAGATGAACCTGTTAATGTATTATTACTCATCGTAAGGTCTCCATATACTTTAAAATTATAGAAGGGTAGATTTGTTATATCATATGTAACATTACATGTTACATTACTTATTGATACAGGAGCAGTATTCGTATAGAGATAATCATTTGATCCAGTGAAAGCTAGCACTCCATCTATATGGGTTTCTCCAGCTTCAATCCACTCAACTTTGATATTGAAATTAGTTCCTGAAGTTGGTGCTCTTGTACCATTTTCAAAATTAATTTCCATATAGAATGAATAAGGAGAGTCTCTGTTTCCAATGGTTGGTGTTACATCGAGTCGTACTTGTCCATATACGGTCACAATTGCTAATCCAGGACTCCCCGCATATCTTCCTTCAGGATAATTTCCGTTAAACCATGTAAAAATAGTAATTTCTCCTACAACTGAAGTTACATCTATTGAAAGATCTGAAGTTGTAATATTATATTCAAAATCTCCTTGTGAGTCTGTCACAATATCTTGAATACGATAGCTAGAAGATCTATAACCACTTATATCACCTAAGAACTGTGCTTGTGTTATGTTATAATAGATTTCAACAGTTTCCCCATCCCAAAATGTAACTCCATCCCATAATTTTCCAGAAACATAGATATCATCTCCTCTGTAAAATTCTGTATAATCTATCGGATCATCTACAGTTTGTTTAACGCTTGTATCTTCTCCCAAGATGTTATCATTTCTTTCTATAACTAATTCTTGCATTATTGGAGAAGAGCCCTTTGCAGGTACATGTACGTTTTCTTCCAAGTTGTCAGCCAAATAATCTTGAGTATAATAATAATCACTATGACTTCTTTGATAGCTTGATTGAAAATCTTGATTTTTAAGGAAATCTGAATACTGAGTAAAAGAATTTGAATTTTCATCTGAAACATTTAATGAGGGAAAGACTGCTTGTATACTTGAGATAAGAATACTTGAGATGAATATTATAGTTAAAATTCTCTTTACAGTCAAAGCCATTCTTTTACCTCCGAAATTCTTTTAGAATTTGAAAAATTTATGTTTGCAATTAATGCATAATTATTGATGTCAACAGCATTTAATGATACAAAGTAATTTTCTATAAGAGAACAATCATATATAGGGATTCTTAGATCCGGCATAAGTGAATCTACTACAAAGACTGGACCACTTCCGATAATAAACGTACGAGATGCATTCCATGTTGAGAGATAAAATACAACTACAACGAAAATTCCAGTACCATAGTCTATTGGGGATACAGTGAAAGTATCATTATAGAAACCATTTGAATCCGTTGTAGCACCAGGAAGTGAAACTATTTGATAATAAGGACCTGAATTAAGACCATCAATATGAGTTTTCAAAGCATCAGGATCAGTTCCGGCATAAGATGAATAATAGGATTCTGGAACTATCCATACTTCTAATGGTTCATTTGCTAGTTTTTCTGGTGTTCCTCCAAGAGGTTCCATATATAGATAGATATCTAATTCAAAATTATCTAGATCCGTTTCATTCAAATCAATTGTTGACTTCTCCGCTTGAACAATTAACATGACAGAGAAAGTATAATTAGCTCCATACGAAGCAGCTACGAAATATGTCGTATCTGTAAGCAACGAATCAAAAGAATCATTCGTCTGTAATGTAGAGTTTCCTAATCCGTCTGTAAATGCTTCTCCAATTTTGTTATCAATCAGAACTTGTGGATCCAGTATACCGAATAAAAGCTCCGTAAGATCATCTT
>JAEOTK010000330.1 GCA_016839875.1 Candidatus Heimdallarchaeota archaeon | reverse complement strand
CATCCTCCTTCTCATCTTTGAGGGTAGCTATTAATGGTTCGATAGCTTTAGAACTGCCAATTTTCCCCAAAGTTTCTGCAGCACATAGTCGTACACTACTTTGATTATTACCTAATTCAATGATTAGTGGATCAACTGCTTGATAACCAATTTCCTCTAAAGCCTGTGCAGCGATATAACGGACATCTTTATCCTCATCTTTAAGAGTATCAATAAGAGGTTCAATAATAGGTATACCTATTTTTGTAAAAGCAGAGCACGCAGATTCAACTTCGGAAGCATTCTCATTCTTCAATCCACTTAAGATATGATGAAGATCTTCACCGCTTTCAAATCGTTTTATGTATTTGTCTACGCTCATAATCGAACCCTATCTGTTACTACGGTTGAACCTCAACAATGACGAGATTTCAATCTACTATATAAATTATATCCTTGGTTTTTAAATGAAAAGCAAAAATGTCGGGAATTCTAATCAATTTTAGAGATGTTTTATTTTTAACTCAAAATACAGAAAAGGATATTTTAACAAAAATAATGCAAAAAATTAAATCTACTTAAAAAGTAGAAAAACTAACATTTTTACCTACCACCTTCTTGTAAGATACATGAGGAATTTCCAGAAAATTTGATTTCTCTACCCCACCTTATTAGTTGGACGAGCTTCCTATAAAATAACCTTCGTGCAAAGTTGGATAAAAGACAAATCATATATTTGCTTGAGTTTCTATGGACATGTAGAGGCTTATCCTTATGAGTAGAACAGTTCAACATGAAAGATTGATTGCTTACTCCATAATGCTCATCTTTCTAGTTTTAACAATAGTTTTACCATTTACACTAACAAGAGATACATCAGGATATATTCAAATTGAATCAGACAAGGACTTCAAAAAATACAAGTTTACTGGGGAAGGAACTGAAGATAGTCCATTTTTGATTGAAAACATTGAAGTAATCGAATCGATGAAAAGAGGAATATCTATTGAACATACTACTCAGTATTTTGTTATTAGAAATTGTTACCTAGTTGGTAATTTCTTTAATGGGATAAGGATAAACAATATCGCTGCAGGAACTGCAATTATATATAACAACACATGTGTCAGCCATTCTCTAGAAGGAATCAAGATTGTTTCAAGTGATGGAATAGAAGTTTACAATAACACTTGTTATAACAATAAGCTAGGCATTACGATACTTGAATCCAATAACTGCAATGTAAGCTATAATATGATCTCAAGGTATTTACTAGCTGATGATCGTGAAGGTCATGCAGATAGAGGAATAGTCATTTCCAATTCTGAATCAGTAAATGTAATAGGCAATGAAATTAAGAAAGCATCTGGAGGTATTGAAATAGATCTCTCTGATAGATGTTTGGTTTCTAGCAATATTGTGAAGAACTCTTATCAATTCAGTATAAGTCTATTTGACAGTTTTGATTGTGAAATAACAAACTCTGTTTTCAGAACTAGTATTCGAATCGGCATATCATTATTTGATTCTAATGGTAATTCTATAAACGGTTGTACAATACAGCAAAACGGAATAGGTATAAATTTCAAAAACTCTTCAAGCAATCAAATAGTATCGAATACAATTACAAAAAATGTTAGAGGAGCATACATCTACTCAAATAGCAACAGTAATCTTATTGTCTTCAATGAAATTAGCAATAGTACAGATGAAGGAATAGACATAGATGATGGTAACTTAAACGTTATTCATCACAATTCGTTTTATTTCAACAACAAAGCAGAGATAGCCCAAGTAATGGACAACGGGTTTGAAAATAGATGGTATGATGATGTTGCTCTAGCTGGCAATTATTGGTACGGATGGAATGCATCTCTTATCTATGATATTCTCGGTGATGCAAACAGTACTGATCCTTATCCTTTAGAAAATCCTGCAATCTTAACGTATCTCTTTCTTGAAAACAAAATACAAGTTCCATTCACGTTTTTAAGAGTAGAAATTTGTAGCAAAGAATTATAAATCTAAACTACTTGTACATTTTTATGACAATTCAAGAGCAGTACGATAAGTTTCAGAAATTGGAGGATGGTTTCAAAGCTGGAAGATTGAAATCTGAAGATCGGCATTACCAACAATTTGCTATAGAACTTTTCGAGCAAACAGATTGTAAATCTCTATCAATCGATGACTCAATAAAAGCAGTTGAAATGCTAAATGCACTCAATTTCAAGCTACAGCAAGAGCACAAAGAAATTGGAGAAGGCAACTGGTTATCCTCTTGTGCTAAATACAAAACTCTAAGTAATATGGAATTACTGATTTTTGTTCTTTACCCACTTGGAACAGATAAAATTACTGAAGAACCAAAAGTATGTGTAATTGAAATACCTTAGAAGGAATCCCAATATTCATTCCTGTTTTTTTACATAACTTTATTATAGAAATCTAAAAAATCTAACCTAAATAATTATTGGTTTTAGATATGGATAATGAAGTTATAGTAGAGAATGATATTTTTGAGATAATTAATAACAGGAGATCGTTACGAAGATTTACTGAAAAAGAAATATCTGATGAAATACTTGAGAAAATTCTCAAAGCTGGTTTTCGTGCTCCTTTTGCTGCTCAACTGTGTAGTGTAGTTTATACTAGAGATAAAGAAAAAATGAAACAATTCAAAGGTGTTGGCCTCTATCCTTCAACACAGGTGTTCATGGTATTCTTCATAGATTTTAGAAGAATGGAAAAGATAATGATAAAAAGGGGACATACATATGATTTTGATGATGGCATGACGTTATGGTTAGGTATTCAAGACGTTACCCTAGCCATAGAGAATGTTATCCTTGCATCAGAAGCTTTTGGTCTAGGATCAGTACTTCTTGGTGTAGTTCCACTCAAAGCTGATTTGGTATCAGAGATTTTCAATGCTCCAAAAAGAGTCTTTCCTGTTGTAGGTTTATGCATGGGTTATCCAGATCTAAAAGTAGAAACAGCAACTCGACCTAGGTATCCTCTAGCTCATAGCGCATTCAAAGATTCATATAAGGATCTCTCAGAATCCGAAGTGGAGGAATGTATGAAAGAGATGGATGAAGGGTATTTGACGCAAGGATATTATATCAAAGCGAAAGCAAAAATTCCTCTCAAAGAAGGGGATGATACTATAGACTATGATAAGTATTCTTGGTCTGAACATATATCAAGAAAATTCTCCCAAAGAAGATGGAGTGGTGAGACATTGCTTTCAATAATTAAGAAACATGGTTTCGACTTGAAGTAAGAAAATTATCATGCTTCCTTTTCTTCTTTTGGTAATCTTGAAATTAATATATCCCAATTCGGTATGTCACGTAAATCTTCTAATAATTCTTCCGTAAGAAATCTATTTCTATCATTAAATCCAAGATTGATTGAAGTGTTCAGATGTTTGAAGGCATTATCATTTTTTCCTAAAGCAGCCCAAAGAGTACCTAGTCTGAAGTGAATATTAGCAGGAGATATATCATGGCGTGGAACCAGATCAGAAGATCTAAGAATTTCTCCCTCTTCTTGAAATATCTGCAAAGCTTGTTCATAAAATTCAATCGATTTCGTATAGTTCTTTCTTGAAAGTTCTATCACTCCATTAAACAGTTTGTTATCTATTTGATTGATATATAATTCAAAAACATTATACTCTCTTAATAATTTATAGCCAACCTTCTCCGCAAGTTTCCATGAAGGTATATTGGTACTTGAACAATGCCAACCAATAGAATTATAGTTAGACAATGCATATTCAGCCGCTGCAGAAACAGCAAGAGTAGCTAATCCTTTTTGTTGATAATCTTCTTTAGTTGCAACTCCACATTCAATCTTCTTATCCTTTGTAAGATATTCAAAAGTACACCAACAAACTATTTCTCTTTCATCCTTGAGAACACAAAAACCTCCACCTGACTGAAGGAAATCCTTAGCAGAATCCCACGATCCTTCAAATTCTTCAAATAGCCAACCTCTGTTCAATAGAGTTTCATTTTGAAGCAAGGAATCATCAATTTGGTTAACCGAAAATCCTTCTGGAATTAAATCTCTCCAGTTAGGAATAGAAAGTTCTTGGATTTCGTAGTATTTTCGTACAAAAGAAACAGGATCGTGTAACTTAGATTCTATGACTTTCTTCCAATCTTCATTAGGCCAATAGAATCTGAAGAATTTAGTATCAGTTTTATTTTTTAATATCTTAGGATATTCATTTTCTAAATAATGCAATGTTGCATCAATAAAGTCTGATATAACATTGAAACCACCGAAGAAGACTCTCCAATGAGCTATTATTACAGCGTTTTTTGGATAGTTCAGATTGTCGACAAAAACATCACTTGTGATAATATTATCTAATATACTAAAGATTTCATTGTTATATTCAAAGTCAATGAATAAATCTCTAACTTTATGAAAATCTAATTTTCTTAATCTGTAAAACATTTGAATCTCTTCACTAGTTAAGTACAGTAGAGATTTCAGAGCTTATAAGTCTTTTAGAATATAGAAAAAAGAAAAGAATTGAGGATTATTTCTTCTTTCTTCTTCGAAGTATAGTGATAGTTATCATAGGTAT
>JAEOTK010000329.1 GCA_016839875.1 Candidatus Heimdallarchaeota archaeon | reverse complement strand
TGCTTCTCTTGACCTTCTATTCGAAAGAGGAGATATAAGTAGAGATGATCAAGTGGTTCTTTTCGGAACAGGTTCTGGTTTGACTACACCAGAAGAATGGTAAACTAAAGCTTTGGTATAATCTCCTCTTTTAGAATTTTCATTTGTTCAATCTCATTACTCTCAAACATGAAAATGAAATGCTCAGCACCGAGTTTTTCAAATGCTCTAAGCCTTTCAATTACTTCTTCTCTTGTTCCATGCATTGAACCTTCAAACCTTTTCTCAACCTCTTCTTGAGTAAAACCTCGTCTTTCTGCAATTTCATCAAACACCTTCTTCTTTTCTTCCGCAGATTCATAGATTCTTGACCATATTCCATATGATCTTCTAAGAGATTTAGGATCTCTATCGTATTTCTCACAAAGTGCATCAAGTTCTTGCATCTTTTCTGCAAAGACCTCTTGAGAGTAAGACCAGGCAAGATTAATTCCATCTGCATGTTCAGCTGCAAGATTCAACATCTTAGGTCTAGCATACATTGTTCCTACCCAAACTGGAAGAGGATTTTGCACAGGCTTTGGAAATGCTATTGCATTGTTTAATTGATAAAAATCTCCTTTGAAATCTGACCTCTCTTGAGTCCATAATTCTCTAATAACTTTAATACCCTCAATCAGCTGTTTTAATCGAGTACCAGTTTTTGGAAACTCAATTCCATATTGATCATATTCAATATTCTTCCACCCAGCACCATAACCGAACTCTATTCTTCCATTTGAGTAATGATCTAACGAAGCTATTTGTTTTGCTAAAACTGTAGGATGTCGATAACTATTGCAAAAAACCAATGCTCCAATTCTGAGCTTAGAAGTATAGGAAACAGCTGCCATCATTGCTGTGAAACACTCATATGCTAGCACATCTGTTGAATCAGCAGTAAGCATGAAATGGTCAGAAAACCATGCGTGAGAGAAACCACTTTTTTCGGCAGCTTGAACCATTTCTTTAATCTGTTCGAAATCATAACCAAATTGAGGTTCTATCTGTAATCCATAAGTAGCCATGATATGAAAAACGAATAGTAGTTAATAAATAATTAGGAGAGAAGGATTATATCTTCGGCATAATTTTCTCTGCAAAGTCTTTAAGCTGTTTTATTTCTTGTTCATGTGGAAACATGAAAATTATGTGTTCTATACCAATTTTTTCATATGATTTGATTCTATCAATTATCTCTTCCACAGTTCCATGTAGTGTACTTTCCATACGTTTTTCCATTTCTTCTAGAGATATTTTCCTCTCTTCTGCCATCTTCTTCATTTCTTTCTTCTTTGATTCTTCATCGGGATAAATTGAAGTGAAAGCTCCATATGATCTCTTGATTTCTTTTGGTTTTCGATCATATTTTTCAACAAAACCATCAAACGTATCTAGTCTTTCTTTAAGATCTTCTGGAGATATAGCCCAAACGAAATTTATTCCTTCACCATATTGAGCTGTTACATCAAGGATTTTTCGCTTTCCTCCTCCAACACCAATCCAGATTGTTGGATAAGGTTTCTGATAAGGTTTAGGGAAGGAAACAGCTTCTTTGAGAGAATAGTATTTTCCTTCAAAGTTTAGGAAATCCTCAGTCCATAGTTTCTTAATGACCTGAAGAGCTTCAATGAATTGAGCCATTCTAACTTTTCCTTCTGGGAAAACTATACCATAAGCATTGTATTCTAACTCCTTCCATCCTGTTCCATAACCGAATTCCATTCTACCTTTAGAGAAGTGATCTAATCCTGCAAACTGTTTAGCCAATACTGCTGGATGACGATAGTTGTTACACAAAACTAAGGGACCTATTCGTAAAGTTGATGTATATGAAGCAGCTGCCATCATTGCAGTGAAACATTCTTGACATTCAAGATCTGTAGAATCTGCTTGAAGTAGAAAATGATCTGAAAACCATGCATGTGTAAATTTGTTGTTTTCAGCTGTTTGAACTATCTGCTTGATTTCTTCAAAACTATAACCAAATTGTGGTTCTATTTGGACTCCGTAAGTAAGCATGATTATCCAGTTTGTTAGGAATTAATAAATATTGGGTGAAATTTCGTTGGAAATCAAATCGATTCAAAAAAAAGTAATAATTAAATATAGGTTCCCGTAATTAGATACTTGATGTCAATAATCCGCTTCTTTGATGACATGGAATTAGATGATTTTCTGTGGATATGCTTAGCTTTTGCAATCCTATTCATTCCTGGTTTTATTATTGGTTTTGTGATGGAAGATTTAGCTTGGGTAATTATTGTTGCTGCAGTTATAGCTGGCATATTCATCATCTGGTGTAGCTTGTATGTCTATGCCAATTGGCATGAATGGAGAGCCGAAAAGGAAATATTAGTTGAATTACCTAGTTTTCCAACAAAGGATTTCTGTGATATATGTGGAAAAGAACTAGAAGAAGGAGAAAGAAGGACTGATGGGGAATTTCTGATTATCATCTGTCCTCACTGCGATGCAGAGAATGTGGTATCAAGTGAACAAAAAATACAAGAAGTAGAACAATCTATGGAAGAAGAAGAAACAGTCAATTGATATATATCTTCTAATTTTGTAGGATATGATTTTATATTCGGGATTATTAAACTTAGAATGACAACATTGAGTGCACTTGATATTTTCATCGACATAATGATTCTTGCTGCAGTACCTATCATAGTTATCATTCTAATTATAGTATTAATACGAGGTGATAAACGGAAACGGAGAGAAGGACTGAAAGTTATCAGAAGAATGCGTTCAGTATCTCAAGAAGAACATTCCCAAAATGGTGCTACAAATCAAATTTTGAATTATATTTCGAAAAGTGATATTGAGGTTTTAAGGTGTTATAGTTGTGATGATGTCCTAGAGCTCTCTGAGGAGAAGTGCAGTAATTGTGGTGCAGCAAGACCAAGATGCATGATTTGTTTCCAAGATTTGAAACCTTCAGAGAAGGTTGATGTTGTTCAATTGCCTTGTTGCAAAGTATATGTACATGAAAATCATATGCTTACTTGGTTAAAACAAAATATGAAATGTCCAAACTGTCGGATAGATCTCTCAAAATGGTTTGATGAATTGTAATAATTCATTAAGATAATATTTTATATTCTTTTGCCAGTACTTCTTTTGATGGCAATTGATTGGACGGGCTCAGCCCTTGGGATTTTATTGGAAATAGCTATTCCTCTCATTCTCATTATTGCTTATGCTACAAGAAAAATTAGAAGTAATAAACGACGAAAAGTAAGAGACGAAACATATAGACAACATCGAGCTCCTATGGTTGATATTACAAAGCCGTCCAGAAGTACAATAGATTTGGATCTAATAGCTTCCGAAATAGGTACACACAAATCTGAAAACCTTGATAAGAAAGTAAATGGTTTTGAATATCAAGTTCCTAAACATCATGTATATTCTATATTCTCCAAAATCAAAGTGGTTCGTGTCACTCAACAATCAGTGAAAATTTTTGCAAGTCTAAGGGAGCCTTTAATATCCAATTTAGATATCAGAATAAAAAGAGAGATGACATACGGTTATCAAACTCAAATTGACATTCCACGATTAAGTAGTGTCTTCAATATCAATTCTGGGACTCCCGATCTCTGGGAGTATGTTCTAAAAAATGAAGATGTGAAAGCTCAGCTTCTTGCTCTCCGAACTCATGTTGAATATATTCTGTTAAGAGGAGAGTATGTTGAAAGTATAGTATTTTATGAATCAGCTGTTATTGGAGTGTTAAATTTCGTAGGCAATGTTCATGCAATTCTGATGGGAACTAAAACAGCAAAAGAAGACAAAGTAGAAGCATTAGCCTGTTATAGTTGCGAAGATCCATTCGATCCGTTAGAAGAGGAATGTGATAAGTGTGGTTCTGCAAGACCTCGTTGTATAGTCTGTTTTTTGGATCTAAAACCATCAGAAAAACAAGATGTAGTAAAATTACCTTGTTGTGAGATATATGCTCATACAAATCATATAGTTTCTTGGTTACAACAAAATCCCAATTGCCCAAACTGTCACGAAAATCTAAGTCACTGGTTATCTAGACTGACAATGATCTAACTCAAGTTCTTATTCAAGATAAGGAATCACACATAGGAAATCAAATTTTTCCTCACCAGTATTCTTGTAACCATGCTCTTCATCTGGAGGAACATATAATACATCATTTGCTTTGATTTCATATTTCTCTGAAGTTGTAAATACTTCGCCAACACCAGCTAATATGTAAATTTCATGTTCTTGAGGATGATTATGAATTCCTATTTGCCCTTTTGGTTTTATCTCAAAACGTCTAACGCTGAATCTTGGTGCTCCATCTTTATCTTTTGTAATAAGCCATCTAATAGTTGTGCCTGTGGAACCATAATCTGCTACTTCTTGTTCTTCTACATCTGAATAATGTTTCTTCTTCATATTTATCAATAAGATATTTGTTAACCTTTTTTTATTTGTTTCTTTAATAGAAGAGAAGTAAACAGATTTCACATCAGGATGATGAGAAAGAAACATAGTTTTTTTCTAACAATCTTTATAAATCATTAGACAACTGACTTTGACATGTCAGAACCTAAATCTCTACGACTAAAATGGATAGGTCTAACATTAATAATAGGAACAATAGTAACAATTCTAATAAAAAGAATACACTATGTTTTGAGATTAAGAGCGGATATTTTAGATCCATCATATCCTAGTCTCTTTAATAGGCAAATTGAAACAACAACATTTACATTGTTCTTCTTAGTAAATCTTATTGTAACTTGCTTGATTTTTGCGTTTTTCTATTGCAAATTGAGAAAAGAATCAACAGAAAAATACAACAAAATTGGATTAATAGGATCTTTAATTGTCTTGGTTATCCAAGTAGTGAATATCATCCTATTTATTGTTGCGGAAGTGAAAATATATAAGCATCTACTTAAAGAAGGAATTGTTATTGCCCAATCAGTTTTCGCTATATTGTACACTCTATCATATATTTTCATTCTTTTGTGTTTGTGGAAAAAAATCCATATAATGACCGAAGAAAGCAATTTGAGTAAAATATTGGGTGTAGTTCTGTTACTTTTCGGATTAACAACTTTCCTTTATACAATGGAAGTAATGTATATACTATTAGTGGGACGCATGATTAGTAACTCAATTATTTTCAGTATTTCGTTCTTCTGGGGTCTGTTTGTCGATTTCTATGAAATCTTAGCGATAATAACAGGAACATTGATAATCTTTTCACTAAAGAGAGAAAAATAACAATATTTTTTTATCTCTTAGAGCTAATTGAAACATGTTGAAAAAGAAAAAAAATTAACTAGCTATCCACATTTATCCCTATAGACTAGTTAAACAAAATTATTGATAAAATTTGTTTGTTTTCAAAGAAGAGAAAATATATTTACACAAAGGCTTATTTATCAATCAGAATTATAATAGCTTAAAATATAGGAAGTAGAAACAATGAGTGAAGGATTTTGCCCTGATCATTCCCCTCAATATTATGAAGGTTTTATTCGCGAGTTAAATTATACTAGAGTATTCAGAGAAGAACTCTATGAAAAAATAGGTCTTAAAAACGCCAGAAGAGTTTTAGAGGTTGGTTTTAGACAAGGATGGATAACAGAAGAAATACGAAAACATACTAATGCACAAATCACTGCTATTGATTCTGATCATATTAATGTAGCTGATGCTGCAGAAAGAATAAGTGGAGTGGAATTCTTCAGAGATACATCAGAGAAATTATCAATGAGAGATGAATCCTTTGATATAGTTTTTTGTCACTATTTTTTTATCTGGAAAGATAAACCTTTCAAGGCTTTAATGGAATTAAAAAGAGTTTGTAAAAAAGGTGGATTTATAGTTGCCTTAGCAGAACCTGATTACTCTGGATGGATTGAACATCCTGAATTAGAATTAGGGGAACACTTTATCAAAACAATTATGAAAGAAGGCGGTGACCCCATCGTTGGAAAAAAACTGTTATCAATATTTTCCTCTGCAGGACTTGAAACTTCTCTCACTATTAATACAAGAGTATGGCCACATGAAGAATTAGAAGGATGTATTGAAAATGACTGGAACATTATTTTATTGGAAGGTTTAATCAGTGAAGAAGAATATAAAATAAAGATTGAGGAAGAAAAGAAATTTATCAAAGATAAGCTTAGAGTAATAGCTTTTCCTATTTTCACTGCAGTAGGTAAGAAAGTCGAATTGTTGGAGGAAACAATCGATCCATATGATGATTATTAATTTCTCTCAATCAGAATAACAATATCATTACTCCTTTTTTCTATAAATTTGGTTTTATTATAATCCCCAAAGAAAGAGATTTTAAGATTCTCAATATCTTGTAAATAATCAAAATCCTTCATTTTTGGAACATAGAATTCTGTCGTTTTTGTCTGTAGTTCAAATTCCTCATGATGTTTTGAATCTTGTTGTATTTTATGTACATACATTGTTATTTTGTTGTTTACTTCTTTCCATTCCATAATCCTGTTATGAAAAACTAATGCTCCATCTTTATCTCTTTGAATATTTGGATTATAAAACCACTCTTTATCTTCCTGATGTGATAGATAATTCACAGCTTGAATCAATATTTTTCCGTCTGTATTTAGTAACTCAATAAGTTGATCCAACAGTGATTTTCTCTCTTCTGTAGAAAAAATAGAAAAAGTATTCCCAATAAATAGAATGAAATCAAACCTATCTCCCTTTAGTTTCTTATTAATTTCTAAAATATTACCTACGATAAAATCTATTTTCTTTTCTGCTTTGCTTTTTTTCGCAAGTTCTATTGCTTCGTTGATATTCTTTTCAGAAATATCTATTCCAACTCCACTGAATCCCCATTTGGAAAACATTACTAAATGGAAACCAGTTCCGCAGGAAACATCAAGGATTTTTACATCTTTGGAATTGAAACTGTCCAATAATTCTTTAAAAAACGGAGCTTCTTTTTGTAATCTATTATCCCAATTAACAAGATCTTTATACAAGATTTCTTTTTCCCACTCAATCTCCATTTCTAACAAATAAAAAATAATGCTAGACTTCTTAATATTATGCTTGGAACAAATGAGTGTCGATTTTCCTTGCTTTTTGTCAAGAATAAGATAGTGAAATCTTTAAGTTCTATTGCAAACTCCAAGCTACTGAATCCTCTAACGTATATTCAACTTTAAAATCACTCTTTTCCAATATCTTAGAGTTATCCAACCAAATCTTCAATGGTTCCTTATCAGGATAAGAATAACTAACTGAAGCTTCTTTTCCAGTTACTTTTTCGAATAGTTTTATGAAATCTATATTGGTAATAGGTTCATTGGATGAGATATTGAACACTTCACCATTTGTTGTAGGATCTAACTGAAGTGTAACCAAAGCTGAACATAAATCTCTTGCATCAATGTAATCCCTCACATCTGAAGCATTAGTGACTTCTATGTTAACTTTCTTTTCTGATTCTGTAAATTTTCTAATTAAATATCCTGATAGCAATTGAGGTAAAACATCTTTTCCTATGAATGAGCTTGGTCTTGTGCAAATAACGTCTATACCGTATGTTTTATGATAAAACAAGGCAAGTTTTTCTTGCCAGTCTTTTGTCAAACCATATATATTAACTGGTGAAGTAATGCGATTTTCGCTTATTGGATTTTCTTCGTCTAAAACATGTCCGTATTGAGCTGCAGTTCCTATAACTAATAGTCTACTTTTCAGATCAGATTCACGAACACCTTCAATGAAATTGAAGAACGAACATGTATTGGTATTGAAGAACTGTTGATTGGTACCCCTAACAATACCTATCAGATGGAAAATCAAATCAGGTTCTATCTCATTTAACTTCTTTTTCCAATCTATATTTGTGTTAAAATCGATTTTCTCAAAATTATACTCGTGCTTCAAATTCTCTCTTCTGTCAAACCCATAAATTTCCCAGTTACTATGTGTTCGTTTTATGTGTTCAACTAGATTTATTCCAAGAAAACCACAAGAACCTGTTATTAAAACTCTCATCAGTTATTAAAAATACCACGTGCTTAAGAGTTTTATTACTGATTATGAATGGCACCTACTAGAAGTTTCTAAGAGGATAGTAATTTTACGCAAATTTCTTCAAATTTCTCAACAAATCTATCAAAATGAAGTTGTTCTTCGAACAGTTTAATTCCTTCTTTATTTACTTCTTTTATCTTCTGTAATTTCTTCAACTCTTCTATAACATCTTCATTTGTTTCACAGTGTATGACACCAGGCAAAGGAAAACTATGAATTACATACTTACCTTTTGCATAAGCTTCCAGAATTACTTTGGGAAATCCATCATGAACTGTCATTCGTAGAATTACATTAATTTTAGGCCATATCTCATTCATATCAATAAAACCCAAGAAATGTAGATTCTGCTGTTTTTCCAACTCTTTGAAGTTTTCAGGATTAAAATAACCTATGAAGTAGAAATCAATATCTAGGAATTCTTTTGAGATCTCTACAATCCTATTGATTCCATAAAGAGTCTCACTACCTTCCATGAAATAAACAAGTGCTGCAAATTTAGATGGCATTGGAACCTCTTCAGGCTCAATATCTGATCCATGAAAAAGAACTGTGCTTTCAATCCCCATTTCAGAGAGTTCATCTTTTATTCTATCTGAAACAGCAACATTGATGTCAATGAATCTTGTAAAGATCTTTCTTTGAAGTTTTCTTATGAAATTTTTGTTAGCTAATAGCGAATCGGAACCTATCCAGTGACACATTGTTTTTTTTCTTCGTAATTTACTTACAAAAAACCATGGCCATGATGATTGAAAGAATGAACCATAGATAATATCTAATTCCTTGATTTCTCTTATATTGGGGAAATGAGAAATGGGAAGAAGCTTAATCTGATACCCTCGTTTTTCAAGATCTGCTTTCAAAGATTTTGTGTGAGCACCAACAAAACCTATCTTAACTTCTTTTAGAGATTTACTAGCTTTCATTTTATTTTCCTTTTAGAATTCGATTATTAAGTAACCTATTTTTCTAAAGATATGAAGAAGCTTATTAAAAATTATCTCAAATCGACTTATATTTCACTTTATCTGAAATCGATATATTACCCCTGAAACTGTTTTCTCCAATGATTCAGTTTGATTATTTGCTAGATTTTAATTCAGTCAACTATATAAATGTGCGAAGTTATATTAAAATCGTATTATTGCTAGGTGATTATTATCATTAACCGCGTAAAATTATCAAGTTTATTCATATTTGCTTTGTTAACAATTTCGATTGTAATTCCATCAACAAGCACTTTTGGTCTTCAGGATATTCTTGTTGAAGATGAAGATAGATCTTCATTATCTTCCTTAACACCTCGAAGTACCATCTATCTCTATTCAAACAGTGATTTTGTTACTTCAGGATTTCCTGGTTCAGGTACTGCTAGTGATCCTTACAGGATCGAGAATTTTCTAATTGAAGATCAAGTAGGTTATGGGATGTATATCGCAGGAATATCGGCTCATTTTGTAATCCAGAATTGTGTTATAAGGAATGTGACCCACAGTGGTATTAAACTGGTTAATACAGATGATGGTGTAGCAACATTGAGAAATAACACTATAAACACAGTTCAATCACGAGGTATTCTCATCATAAATTGTTTGAATGTAACTATAGATGGAAATAATTGTACTGCTAATAACATCGGAATTGACCTTGAGAATTCTCCTAATTGTACCATTATCGGGAACACATGTGATAGAAATGAGTTTCTTGGAATCCGCCTTAACAAGCTTTCATTAAATTGTTCAACTATTGATAATCTTGTATCTGATAATCAAATATTTGGGATTTATTCACTGACATGCGAGGGGGGATATATCATCAACAATTCTCTAAATAATAATGGACTATGGATCTTTGAAGATGAGATATCATTATATTCTAGATATGTTGTGAAATTAAATACAATTAATGGTTTGAAACTAGGCTTTTTCTTCAACAATGATTCACTAAGCTACACAACTCTCGAATATGGACAAATCATTATGTATAATTCAAACAACATAACTATCAAAAACCAAGAATTTCAGAATACATTAAAAGGTATATATGCCTTCAATTGTACCAATTTATTGATTCAAGATAATCTCTTTTCTTCGAACTTGGATAATGGATTGGATATTATTATATCTACTAATTGTACAGTGATTGGAAATACTTTCTCTAATATGAACCTTGGATTGTATTTCGAAATATGTCAAAACATAGTTATTGGTGAGAATAGTTTCACCGATTGTGGTTTATTTGCGGTAGAAACTTCAGTTGCGAGTTACTCAAATTATTATTTCTATAATAACACTGTAAATGGTTTAAAATTAGGCGTATTTATTAGTAAGAGTGATATGACACTTTCTGTTGCTGAATATGGTCAAATCTTCTTGGTTAATTGTACGAATGTAACAGTTCAGAATCAGATTATAGTTGATACAACCTATGGAATATTGCTTTATGCTTGTACTTCTTGTGAGATTGTGAATAACGAGATTGAGAATAATTCAATTGGAATGGGGATTTTTGAATGTAATGACATCCTTATAGCGAACAACCTTATTCGATTTAATGATGTAGCTATAGATGCTGAAAGCTGCTCTGAACTAGTATTTGATAATAATAATCTTTCTTCTAACCTATATAGAGGTGGAGAGTTCTACAATCTTACTTATTCTGAAGTTACAAACTGTAATATCAGTTTCAATGGTGTTGGTTTGGACATGTATATTGTTTCCAATATAACTTTTGAAAACAATCTAATACATCAGAACATACATGTTGGTAGTGTCATGACTTTTGGACGAGATTGTGTTTATTATGAAAACACATATACCTCAAACTTCTTCGGATTATATGCTAGAGATTCTATCTTCAATACAATTGAACAAAATACTTTCGAATACAACGAAAATAGTGCAATTTATCTTGTTGATTCTGTTTACTTCGATATACTTACAAATAATGCAAGTTTTAATTTGTATGGAGTAAGATTTTATTCTACATCAGCTTGTAAGATAGTTGACAACACTTTTGAAAGAAATGAGAAATTCGGAGTTTCATTAGATTTCAGATCTCAACACAGCGTTATATATCACAATTATTTCATAGATAATAACTATGGAGGAAGTACCTCATCAATATCACAAGCACTTGACGATGGATTCAACAATACATGGTTTGATGTTGACACTTTCGAAGGAAACTGGTGGTCTGAAGAAGTTGACAATTATAGAATTGCAGGGATTGCAGGTTCAACAGATCCTTTCCCAATAAATGCACCTTTTGAAAATGTTACTGAACCTCTACCTACTGATGAGAATAGCTTCAGCTCATTCAGTGTAATCTTGATTAGTCTTGGTTTCTTATCCTTCATTGTTTTTACAGTCAGACGAAAGAAATTAAAATCAATTTAGAATGAGAAACTTGATTTCTCATCTTACTCTATTTTTCATATCTATGTAGAATAAGTTTTGAGCTTATCATATTCTTGATTCAAAAGCTGCTTAGCTTCTCTGTCCTGAATGTTTAGTTTTAGAGCATTCTTGTAGCAATTTATTGCTTTTTCCCCAGTATATAATTTTCCAAGTCCAACCCAATCATCAAAATTCTGTGGCATCTTTCTATTGAGTACAAATTCTAGACAATCACAAGGTTCACTAAAATTAACAAAAACCATTTCTTGATCTATAAACTCTGTAGAATTTGGTGGAATAACCTTATTGAAGAAATTTTCTTCATATCCTGGCTTTTGATAGGTTTTAGATACCAACCATATCCATCTTGGAGGATGTAAGTATGTAAGAAGAACATGAGACTTGTGCTCAATCTTAGTTTTGCATTTGGGACAATAAGAGTGGTTAAATTTACCTTCCATTATCTCTTTCAAACATTTTGGATTCTCATTAATACTTATAGAATCACAAACCTTCTTTTTTACCTTCGTCCCACAACTAGGACATTCAATCTCTTTTAATGGCATTAGAACCCCATCTAATTTCCAATATAGAATTATTGACCTATCATTTAAATATGTTGTCATTTTAAATAACACGAATGAAACAGAAGAGTAAAAGTAATAATTTTCTATATGCTCTAATCGGAATATCTTTGATTGGATTTGTAGATGCACTTTATCTCTTCTACTCTGAACTAACTGGAAATTTCAATTGTTTGATAGACAAAGGCATGTTTGAATGTGAAGCAGTTAACACAAGTGTTTATGCAAAATTCTTAGGTGTTCATGTTAGTTTGTGGGGAATAATATTCTATCTTCTGATCACTTTATTGGTATTTCTTTTCATTTACGAGAAAAATCCCTATTGGCTAAGTTTCTTCTTACCTGCTGTAAGTTTGTTCGGTTTAGCGTTTTCGATTTATCTAACTATTATAGAGATTGTAGTGATTCAAGCATTATGCGAATTTTGTCTTCTTTCAGCAATTTGTTCAGTTATAATCTTCATTCTAGTCTTCATAGCAAAGTACAAAGAGTTCACATCTATTTTTGCTAAGCTTGATTTTTGGAAGTTCTTTACAAAAGAAGAATCTCAATAAAATCGTCTCAAACAGATTTAAATGTAATAAAATCTAAAAAATAATTGGATGATATCAAATAGTGATAAAGATTTTTCCTTCCTAAAAAGAAAAAACCGTTTATCTGGTACTGCAAACGATCTTTCTCCAGAAATAGCTTCAACATTAGGAGCAATTTTAGGGACCTATTTAGGGGGAGAAGAAGCTGTAGTTGTTTCAGCAAGAGATTATCGAACAGACACTAGAATGATTAGTAGAGCATTTAATGCTGGACTGATAAGTGTTGGAACAACTGTTTTTGAGCTTCATGCATGTTCTCTTCCCGTTATCCAATTTGCTTTAAGAAGATTCAGTGCTCATGCTGGTGTTCATTTTGCATCTGCACATCGAACTCTAGAAAAAATCAATGCGAGAATATTCGATCAAACAGGCATAGAGATTCCTTTTGATGATATTTTTTCAAATAAGAATATTGAGAAAAATCCAATCGTTAGAGCTCAACCTGAAAAAATAGCAGATATTCATTCAGTTCAGCAAGCAAATGATCTTTACAGAGCTGCTATAAGCTCTGCTATATCTGTTGACTTACTAAAGGAGAGAAATTATTCGATTGTTGTAGATTGTGCTTTTGGACCAATAGCAGAGGTTTTTCCTAACATTCTTGCAGAACTAGGTTGTAAGGTTCTCACACTTAATGCGTATCATCCTGAAGGGATTCCAGAATCTTTGCCTAATCCAGATTCTCTATCCATACTTTCCAGAACAGTTGTTGCTGCAAAAGCTGATCTCGGTATTGCATTTGATCCTGCTGGATCAAGAGCTCTGTTCTTAGATGAACATGGAAAAGTTGTTGACGCTCATGTAATAGTATCAGCTCTTCTCCAAGATAAAATGGTTGGAAGAGATAAAGGACAAGTTGTACTCTCCAAAACCTTGTGGATTTTAGAAAAATGGATGAAGGAAAATAGTATTTCAGTCAATTATGCAAGTGATTATCCTGGTGAAATATCAAGAGCTATACAATTCCATAGAGCTATATTTGGTGCCAATGAGCAAGGATATTATATACATCCTACAATCTCAAACGATTCTGAACCTTTTGTTTCAACTATACTTCTTCTCGCATCTTTTGCAAGGGATGAGAAACATAGATACATGTCATCATTCTTGGAGGAAAAAGATGTTTTAAACAAGGAAATAACAGAAGAGAAGTCCTATTCTCTAGTTTCTGAACCAAAATTGTTCTTCAAGAAGATTTATGAATCAGATTCCGAACATAACATAATCAATACTCTAAATGGTTTGAAGATAATCTATGGAGAAAGAAAATGGTGCCATATCTTCAGCACAATAATATCTCACAAAGTAACAATTCGAGCGTGTGCAGAGAACCCTGAAGAAAGAGATAGAATATTACACGAAACCATGGAGCTTGTTGAAACCACAGACAGTGAATTGACATGAACATAGGGAAAAAAAAAGACGAAGTAAAACAAAACGTCTGCTTAAAATGTGGAAAAGTGATTCATGACAAATTGAAATTTTGTATGGACTGTGGGATAATGTTGGATATAAGGAAAAACTATCCTCACAATTCCTTTTGATATCTTTATTAGAAAAGATTAAAGAATAATAAAATGTAGCATAGTCTAATGACTTTAGGATACCTAAACTTCGTCTTACATGGACATTTACCTTTTGTTTTAGAACAAGGAACTTGGCCTCATGGAGAAAATTGGTTGTGGGAAGCAGCAGCAGAAACTTATTGTCCAACTCTTTCGATGCTTGCAAATCTGCACGAAAAAAAAGGATACACAGAGATTCTTACTGTTGGTATAACACCAGTTCTAGCAGAACAGCTAGCTCATCCAAAATTTAAGGATGGATTCGAAGGCTATCTACAAGAAAGAATTGATGCTAGTTATAAAGATAAAGATCATTTCAACTGGATAGGAGAAACACATACAGCAAAGCTAGCAGAAAGGTGGGGAGAATACTATTCATCTGTCAAACAACAATATACTGAACGATTCTATAAAGATCTATTAGGTGGATATAAGTACCTCTTTGACAAAAATGCAATTGAAATAATTTCAAGTGGAGCAACTCATGGTTATCTTCCACTTCTTGGTAAAGAGGAAACTGTTAATGCCCAAATAAAGGCTGGTCAAGCAATTTTCCATAAGCATTTTGGAAGAAAAAATTCTCAAGGAATATGGTTACCAGAATTAGCATATCGTCCAGGATATAAGTGGAAGAATCCAGTAACAGGAGAAAAAATCGAAAGAAAGGGTGTAGAATATTACTTAGCGAAAAACAACATTGAATATTTTATAGTAGATACACCTTTGTTACGTGGAGGAGAAGGTATCGGTGCTTATCTAAAACGATTTGATGCCTTACAAATGCTCTGGAAGCAATTTGAAAAAGAAAAACCAAAGCTAGTTGGAACCGATGCTTCAATCTATAGACCATACTTTACAAATGAAAAAATGAAATTCTTCACAAGAGACGATAAAACAGGAATCCTTGTTTGGTCAGGAGATATAGGTTTTCCAGGTGATGGGTGGTATCTAGAATTTCACAAAAAACATTGGCCTTCAGGAAATAGATATTGGAGAATAACTGGGAAAGACAAAGATTTAGGAGAAAAAGAGCTATATAATCCAGATAAGATTGTAGGAAGATTGGATGAGAATTCTGAACATTTTGTCAAAGTAACTAAAGAAAATCTTCTAAATTATTATAATGAAAATAAATCACCAGGTATCGTAGTCAGTCCCTATGATTTTGAGTTATTTGGTCATTGGTGGTTTGAAGCAATTGGCTTTCTAGAAAGAGTTCTAACACAATTCAATGAAGATGATGAGATTTCAACAATCACAGGTTCGAAATATCTGCAAGAATACCCACCAGAAAAAGATAAAATTATATCACTTCCTGAAGGTAGCTGGGGTGAAGGTAATTTCCACTGGATATGGATAAATCAAGATACACAATGGTGTTGGAAACATATCTATGAGTGTGAAAGGATATATCTGAAATCACTGAAAGAATATCGAGAAAAGCATCACGATCATTTTGATAATGTTACTCGAATCATCAACCAAATGGGAAGAGAATTGTTATTGTTATCATCCAGTGATTGGGAATTCTTAATTTCAACCTGGGGAGCAAGAGATTATGCTGAACACCGAGTAACTACGCATTATGAAAACTTCAAAAAACTAAGTAAACTGTTCAAAGAAGCTATGAAAAATCCATTAACTGATCAACAACACCAATTCCTAAAAAAACTTGAGGAAGAAGATAGTTTTGGTTATGCGATGAATGTGCAAGAATGGTTTGGTTTACCCTGATTGGTTGAATAAACTTCTACTTTTTCTTTTTACGAGCTATCTCATAGACTTTTTGCCATTGCTTAGCAGATTTTCTCCATGAAAAATCAAGATTCATTATTCTTCTTTGGAGCTTTTTCCACTTTTCAGGATGTTCTTTGTAGAGAGTTACTGCTCTAGTAACAGCTTCAAGAAAATCATCAGCATTGATTCTTTCAAAAACAAAGCCGTTGCCAGTTTCTGTTTCTTCATTATAATCAATTACAGTGTCTGATAATCCACCAGTTCTTCTAACAACAGGAACTGTTCCATAAATCATAGAATAAATTTGATTTAATCCACATGGTTCATATCTGGAAGGCATGAGAAACATATCAGCACCTGCTTCTATTTGATGAGCAAGAGTATTATCAAAAGTGATGTTGATTGATATATCATGAGGATACTTCTTCTCTTTCTTTTTGAATTTCTCTTCTAATACTTCCTCTCCAGTTCCTAAAATAACGAACTGAACTCCTAAATCCATAATATGATCAAATTTTCTCAGCACTAAATCTAATCCTTTTTGAGTGGCTAATCTAGAAACAATTGCTATAAGAGGTTTATCAGACACATCTAATCCTAGTATTTTCTGAAGCAGAACTTTGCATTCATTTTTTCCTTTAAGATTTCGTGAATCATAATTCTTCTTGATTAATGGATCAACTTTAGGATTCCATTCAGTCAGGTCAATACCATGAACAATTCCATATAGATCTTCTTTTCTTTCTGAAATGAATTTCTCTAGACCATAACCGAATTTCTTCGTTTGTATCTCTTCAGCATATTTTGAACTGACTGTAGTTATAACATCAGAATAAATTATAGCTGCCTTCATGAAGTTGATTTGTCCATTAAAACCAAGGAGTTCATCATCTAAGTAAACATCAGGAATTTCTGCATCGGCAATGTTCTCAAGAGGATATATCCCTTGATAGCCAATATTATGAATTGTAAAAACAGACTTTGTTTTCTTGAATAGTGGCTTATCAGAATATTCAGTTTTGAGATAGAAAGGCAATAATCCAGAATGCCAATCATTTGCATGAATAATATCTGGAGCGAAATTTAGATGTTCTAAAATGACAAAAACTGATTTTATGAAGGATGTAAATCTTATAGGACTATCAGCATAGTCTTCTCCATCTTTATCTGTGTAAATTCCATCTCTGAAAAGATAAGAATTCTTTACGAAGTATATTGGTACTTCAGAACCAGGTAAGAATGAGGAATATAATTCGAATATTCCTGCTTTGTTGCCATAAGCAGCATAAAGATCTTTCTTGACTAATTTAACATCGTATTTTTTTGCATCTACAGTTTTGTAGAGTGGAGTAATAACAATAACATTGTGACCTAGCTTCTTCATTGCTTTAGGATAAGCTGAAGAAACATCACCTAAACCTCCAGTTTTTGAAAATGGAGCAACTTCTGCTGATATGAAAGCTATATTCATTTGTTTAACCTTTTTTTAGTTAGTAATTGATCAATCCTTTGAATAATATTTTCTGATAAATTAAAAATCATTTGCTTTGTCGATTCTGGTAGTGATCTACACATATTTTCGAGAGTCATCCTCTGAAAAATTATGCCAATTTGTATTAACTCAGGTGCCCACCATATCTCTGTAGCCCACCAGAACTGACATGAATAATGAGCAGCATGATAATCATCTAGCCATTTTCCAACAGGAATTTGGTTCTTAACTTCTTCTAGAAGCTGTATATGTGTTTGTTGTAGTTGATGAACACCATTAAGAGGATGATCCCACAATGGATAGTAGATTCCTGATTTTAAATCTTGATTGGATGTTGACCAGGAAGAAGGTGTGAATAAGTTAATCTTTGTTGAGATATTATAGTTCTTAACCATAGAAGAAGCAAACATGGTCTGAAGATTATTGGTTAAGTTAAAGAAGAAATTGTAATAGTCTCCATGATGTTCTCCAAAAGTTTCAAGATCCATTGCTAGAACTTGAGGAAGTTTAAATTGTGAATATTCTTTTCTTATGGCATCAACAGTTTGACCAATATCTCTCTTAAACTCATCAAATGCAATTTTATTACTAATTTCTTTATCTCGTTTTAAGATGAATATGTTCCTTTCTTCTTCTATTTCGTAAATTCCACCATATGTTAAGTCGATGGAATTAGAAGGGCTGATAATTATATTAAAACCATTTTCTTCAGCTTTTCTAATCACCTCATGAGATATTGCTAATTCAGGAGGGAAGAATACAGTTGGTTTAATATTGAACAGACCTGAAATTGTGCTTGTCTGTTTCTGTATCTGGTATTCCATATCTTCTTCAGAAAGGAGCGGAAGAATTGGATGATAAAAAGCAGAACCCATTAGTTCGATTTGATTATTCAAAATACCTTCTTCTACTAATTTGATAATTTCGGGGTATTCAATAGATAATTTTTCCAATAGACAACCAGATATATTCAAGGTTATTTTGATATCTCGATTTTCATTCAATTTTCTGAAGAATGGTGTGTAACAATTATTAATGATTCTTTCAAGAACTTCTTTATCTTGTGTAATAGGTTGGTATGCATGTAATATTAGTACAACTGGTATTTTCTCTGTATCTTCCATTACAGCAACCTCAATTTGGTGCAACACTTTCTCGTTCTTTTAGCTTCTCTCTCATGACCTTAGCAACATTTTCAGGGAAAACAGTCGCAATACGGTAGGTTTCCATGATTTCTGCTCCACCGATTCTTTGAATAGGAATTATATCAATTAACATGTGCATTCCAGATTCATATCCTTCATTTTCTTGTCTGAAGAGTATGTTTCTATCTTGTAGAAGATGCATATTAGAATCAGCAATATTAACAAATTCATCCAGAGCAATATTGGCTTTTACAAGTGCGTCAGCTAAACTAGATAATTGCTTATCATTCAATTTAGTAAACTGTGAAGTGTGTTTCTTAGGGATTAACCTCATCTGTCCATCTCTTTCGGGAGAGAATGCTGTCAAAACCATCCATTCATCATTTTCGTAAACTAAACGTTCTTCAACTAGAAGATTTTGATTCAATGGGTCCTTTACACTTTTTTTATTATTAGCAATTTCACAAGCTAGACAGTATCCTTCATCCTTAGTTTGTTTCCTATGAAATTCAGGAACGCTTAGAAAACCTAAAGATACCCAACCATGACTGTGTCCTTCGTTTGCATAGATATATGTTTGAGAATGGAGATGGCAAATGCTTGCTCCTGCTTCTTCTCCTATATTGAAGAAATGCATTATAGATAATCTATCAGTTTTATACTTGTTCTTCAATTCTGCAATACTGTTGATATGAGCAACTTGTGTTGTTCTAAGAAGCTCATATGTTTCATCAACTGATACATCAGTGAAAGAATCAAAGTGAGATGTAAGTAGATGAACTAAACCAATTCCTATACTTTTCTCTTTAATTGATTCATAATGCTTAGTGTGTTCATATAATACTCGAGCCATTGGAGTAAATAAATTCACAATTGAAATTGCAGGATACTTTGACCATTCATTCTTCTCAGGTGTAATGCTGAGAGGGTGATTACAGGTCTCTTTACCCTTAGATAATACAACTGCAGGAAGCTCTCCCTTTATGATTTTACAGAAAGAATCCTCTTCAGGAAAATGGATTTCTTCCAATACTTCATTGTTGTCTTTATGTTCAAATGGTCGTTGATTTCTCAAAGGAGAAAATTGAGTAATATGTCCAATTTTAGTGCCAAATTCGTTAATAATTGTTCTAAAGGGATCGAATCTTTCGAGAGGCATGTTTTTAGCATCTCTATATATCCCCCAGTATCCTTCAGGTATATCCAAACCTCATCACCAGTAACATACACACTGCAAAGTCTGGTCTTATTAAAATTGACGGTATGACTCACAAAAATAATCCAGAAATAATTGTGATTAATATTGAGTTGAAAATGAAATTTAAAACTCTTTAAAACACAAAGAAATCGTTTACAAAAAGATAAAAATCTTTGATAAACAACATTTTTAAACCCGAATGTACTAATTTGAAATCGTAAGATATGTTGTGAGAAGCATGATGGAAAAGACACATCAATTGCAACCGATTTTGTTTAAGGACATGATGCTAAAAAGTGAGAAAAGTATTTCTGATGAAAAAGAAAACATCAATGCAATAAACGTTTTTCCAATACCTGACGGAGATACAGGAAGTAACATGTTTTTCACATTACAAGCAATAGTTAAAGAAGTAAAAGAAGTAGAAGA
>JAEOTK010000328.1 GCA_016839875.1 Candidatus Heimdallarchaeota archaeon | reverse complement strand
ATCCTCCCTTCTGTTTCTGCTTTGACAGCATTAGCTAAAGCTTGACCAACATCATAAGTATGAATAAATTCGATTTTTTGTTCCATAGGCATGTTGTATAGTAACTCTATTTCATTCTCTTTTAGAGATAAAGAAGGAACTGCAGTAATTCTAAAAACTGTCCAAAGGAGACCACTATTGATTATTAGTCTTTCAGTTTCTACCTTTGTACTAGTGTACACATCTATTGGGTTAACTTGATGTTCTGCATTTCTTGGAGGAAAATCTGGAGTTTGAGGACCATAAATTGAGATTGAGCTTGAGAAAATTATCTTAGGGAGTTTCTTTTGTTTGAGAGCTTCTTTAACTATAAGTTCAGTTCCTAGAACGTTAATTTGGTGTGCTAATTCTGGTTTTTTTTGTGTCAAAGGTGGAGTAATTCCTGCAAGATGAATAATGCAATCTTGACTTTTAACAGCTCTAGCAATTGATTCTTGATTTCTAATATCTCCCCATAAAGTGACAAAATTATGTTTCTTTTGAAGTTTTTTCTCAATTTTCTTGTTTGTTTGTGAAGGAAGATCATAACATGTAACAGAGTAGTTTTTCTTGATAAGAGACTTCAGAGTGCTTCTACCTATATTACCAAAAGAACCTGTTAAAAGAATGTTCATTAATAGGATAATTCATGGTTGAATTAAAAGCATTTTCAAGAAAAAAAAGAAAAATGAATTATTACTTACGTTTCTTAGATTTACCTTTTTTCCGCACAGAACCTTTAACTAGAGAATAAGTGATTACAGAACCTATAACCTGTAAGCCTAGAACTATTCCTGCTAGTATAAGTATTTCAGTTAAACCTAAAGCCCCGAATATACCAGTTCTAATATCACTAATCTCAACATATTCTACATTAGATATTGCACTAAGTCCGTATTCATTTTGAGCAAGGACAACATAGAAATAAGTTTTAGTTTCGTTTACTGTATCAATATAATATTCATTTGTTGTTGTAGTCAGAGGATCAAGATTTGAAATTGACCAGATATAAGAGGTATCACGATAAACTAAGTAGTCTTCAGCACTTTGAATTACATTCCAATTCAAGGAGATATTACTAGAAGAGGAAGGATTAGGGAGAATAGGTGATAACATTGGTATTGAAGGAGTGCCTGCGAATTTACGATAACATATATCTGGATCCAATCCAGAGCCATCAAGATTATCTTCTTCTATCCAAACGCAAGAAATAAAACCTAGACTATCACATGCTAGTTCAGGTTGATGGGAAAGGTCATCACTCTCCATAGACACAACATTAGTCAAAGTCCATTGATTTGAGTATGGATCTTTGAATTTAAAGAAAATGTCATTATCAGTATCAGCACTAGCATAATCTGTTTGATCATACCATGTAACAAATAAAGTCCCACAATTGTCACTGATTATGTCTGGATGTAGAGCATTGAATCTACTCTCACTTGAAACAACCTCAGGAAAACCCCAAGTACCAGAAGAGGGTTCTAGTTTCTTGTAGAATATATCTAAGTTAGTACCTGCATCAAGATATTCAGTATAATCTCCCCAGACTATGTGTAAATCATTATTCTGATCTAATGCGAGTTTAGGATCGTAAGCATTTAGTGTACTGAAAGTATTTACAACTTCAAGGTCAGATAAAGTTGAAGAAAAAACATTCCAACTTCGGAAAAAGACATCACCATCAGTTCCAGCACCAAGAAGATCAGACCAATCTTCCCAAACAAAATATATGTCTCCTGTAAGAGAATTTACTTCTATTTCAGAATCATAAGAACTACTGGTACTTTCAGTAGAGATTAATATCGGGGAAGACCATGTAGAAGCTGTATTGTTGAAGAATTTTAAGAAAATGTCATTATCAGATCCTGATCCTAGTATGTCAGTTGGATCTGCCCATGAGACATAGATATTTCCATCGATGTCAGCATCTATAGTTATTTCACTATAGACATGTGATGTGCTCTCTGTTGAAATCACTTCTGTAATTGTCCAGGTTCCACCAGCGTTTTTTCTCTTATAAAATACGTCCCTATCAGTTCCTGCACCTAAATAATCAGTATAATCTATCCATGCAACATGTATATTTCCTATAACATCTACCACTACATCTATTGTAAGTGAAGCACTTGTACTTTCTGATGATACTACTTCCAATGGTGACCAAGTTTCAGTAGAAGAATCAAAAGACATGTAAAAAACATCTGTATCTGCCCCAGATCCAGCCAAACCAGCAGTAGAGTCTTCCCAAACAACATGAATATTATCATTTGAATCTATAGCAATTTCAGGATTATATGCATTTCCAGTACTTGTATCTGAGAGTATTCTGTAGTTTGACCAAAACCAGTTAGAATTGGCTTCCAAACGGTTTAAAGGAGAGGGATTATCTACTGCAGCTAGAGATATAAGATTACAAGAAATAATTATCAAACCAATAAGAATTGCAGAAATAATGAGTTTAAGAATTTTTGATATTCTTTTCAAAGTTTTTACACCAAATAATAGATAGAATTTTGAAATCTATAAGTTTTTTCAAGGATTTTCTAAAGAAGGTTATTTCAAGGTTCTTATAGACTCAGCAGGGATGATTTTTCCTTTAGCTTAAGAACTAATATCTGATTTAGATAGAGTAAGTATACCATTTGTATAATTTGTATTAAAACTAGAAGTAATTTTAAAGAAAAAAGAAAGAAGAAAGTTATTTCTTACGTGTCTTAGATTTACTTTTTGTCTTCGTAGAGCCCTTTACAAGAGAATATGTAATTGCTGATCCTATAATCTGCAAACCTAAGACTATTCCAGCTAGTATAAGAATTTCAGTTAAATCAAAAGATGCGAATAATCCATCAGTATCTTCTATAATCTCAACATGTTCGACATTAGATATTGCACTTTTACCATATTCATTTCGAGCACAGACAACATAGTAATAATCACCTGTTTCATTGGTTACGTCAAAGTAATAATCCTCAGGAACAATAGCTAGGGGTACCATGTTATCAACTGACCAAATGTAGGATGTACTGCGATAGATAGCATAACTAGTGGCACTATAGATATGTTTCCAATTCAAAGAAACATTACCTAAAGTAGAAGGATTGGGTACTATAGTTGATAAGATAGGTATAGAAGGTGTACCAGCAAGTTTTCGAAAGAAGACATCCTTATCTGTTCCTGCTCCATCAATATTTGTTTCATCTGACCAAACGCAATAAATAAATCCAAAACTATCTAATTCTAAATCTGGGACATTAGCCAGCGCTGTACTCTCTAAGGATACAACATCAGTTAAAGACCAAAGATTTGTAAATGCGTTCTTTGATTTGAAGAATATATCATAGTTTGTGCCTGATCCTTGATAATCAGTATTATCATACCATGCAACAAGAACATATCCGTTTCTGTCAGTGATTAGGTGGGGATTAAAAGAAAGTCCAGTACTTTCAGTTGAAACAATTTCAGCAACTCCCCAAGAATCAGTAGAAGAATCTAGTTTCTTGTAGAATATATCAGTATCAGAACCAGCACCAAGATAACTAGTATAGTCATACCAAACAACATGAGCATCACCATTTTGATCTAGCTTAAGTGAGGGTTGAAAGGAATTTTCAGTACTTTCAGTACTAACAATTTCTAATTCAGACCATGAGGAAGAAAAAATGTTCCATGTACGATAGAAGATGTCAAAATCAGTACCACTGCCAAGAAGGTTTGTAACGTCATCCCAGACGAAATGAACATCTCCTGTAAGAGAATTAATATCAATTGCAGAAAACAGTGAATCAGCAGTGCTTTCAATAGAAACTAGAGTTGTTGGTGTCCAAACTGAAGAAGTATAATTGTAGAATTTGAAGAAGATATCATCATCAGTTCCAGCTCCACTAAAATCAGTTGAATCAGACCACGAAACAAGAAGATTATCACTGTTGTCAACTTCAAGAGTTAGATAATCGACTCCAGTTGTACTATCTGTTGAAATCACAGAAGTTATTGACCACGATCCTCCAGCAGGTTTTTCTTTATAAAATACATCGTAGTCAAAACCTGCACCTAAATAGTCAGTTGTATCCCTCCAGACAACATGAACATTTCCTAAAGAATCAACTTCTACATAAGGTACATAAGATGAACCATCACTTTCTGAGGATACTAGTTCTAGTAATGACCAAATCTCAGTAGTAGAATCAAAAAATCTGTAGAAAATATCTGAATCCACTCCTGAACCAAGTAAATTGGATGTCGTATCATGCCATACAACATGAATGTTATCTTCTGAATCAATAGCAATTGAGGGAAAATATGACCAATCTGTGCTAGTATCAGAAAGAATTTCAAGATTAGACCAGAACCAAGAAGAATTAGATTCTATATTTTTTTGGGAAGTATAATTTTCTATTCTAGCAACAGAAACAAAATTACAAGAAATAATCAAAAATCCAAGAAATAATGAGAAAAAAGTACACTTAATAATTTTTGTTTTTCTTTTCAAATATTAACACCAAATATCAATTTAAAGTTCATAATCTTTAAGTCTTTTTCATTTTTTTTCTAAAGGTATGCAATTTCAAGAGCTTTAACAAGTTCAGCTAGGAGGATTTTATCTTCAACAAAAGTCCAAAAACTTGGATCTCTTAATTCGATTGATTGAGGAGAAGTATATCTTCTAAGCAAGAAATAAAGAACATCCTTCAGAGAAACAAATGCAACTGACCAATTTTTCTCTTTAATTGCTTTCTTTGCATCTAGAAGTTCAGTCCATTCTCTTTCTATTCTTTGTTCTCGATATAGAAACATAATTGCGTCATATAATTCCATCACTTTAGATTCTTCAATAACAGGATGGAGCTCTGGATATTCTTTTAATCTGTGCGATATAGGGAGACCATTATCAAATTTATATTCATAAAGAGAGAGTAATTCAAGATTTTCATCATATGCTTTCTTTGCCCATGAGGTTTTTGGAGGTTTTCCAATCATTTTAACAAATAATCTATGTTCAGGTTTCCATTTCCAATTTTTGGATAAATCTATTTTATTTTGGATAAAATGATCCCGTTCAAACCAAACCTTACAATTTTGTAGAAAAGAGAGATATAGTGATGCTTGATAGATGTCACCCAAATTCTCTATTTGCTTATTAATTGCCTTCAACATATATTCTGCATCATGAAACCATACATCTAGAATCTTACCTTGAAACTCCAACTTCTTATTTTGTATAAATGAAGTTTGTTCTCTCTTGATAACAACCAAATCGATATCACTCAATTCCTTAGCAGTCCCATCTGCCCAAGAACCTACAAGTAATATTGAGAGTGTATCATCGTCAAGTATATCTTCAAGAACACAATCCTTAAGCTTTGAAAGAATTTCAGAAACTTCCGATTTCTCATCCATCTAGATGAGAAGAAATTTCTAGAATATTAGTTTATCTGAAAAAAAGGAAAGGAGGGATTAGTTTATTTTTTCTTTTTCTTAGGAGTTGCTGAAGGTTTTAGTAAGATTGCCATAGTAATAATAAGAATAATTTGTAATCCACCAACGATTCCTGCTATTACGATTATTTCGCCCCAACTGAAATCAGCAAATAATCCACCAGTTTCTATTTCCAATATTTCAACTGATTCAATGTTTGATAAGTCACTATCTCCATAATCATTACTTGCAACTATTCCATAATAATAAACACCTGTTGAATTTAGGTTATCTGCATAAGAATTTTCAGTTACAGTAATAATAGGAGTTAAGTCATCAGTTGACCAAATGTAAGATGAACTTCGGTATATGTGATAACTTGTAGCACCATAAACTTCATTCCAGTGTACAGCATACTCATTTAGCACTGCTGGATTAGCTGAAATATCATTCAAAATAGGTTCTGAAGGAGCTCCAACAAATTTACGCAGAAAAATATCTGTATCTGTTCCAGAACCTAAAATGTCATCAGTATTATCTTTCCAAATTGTATAAACATGACCTAAACTATCCAAAGCTAAATCAGTACGAAAAGAATGATCATCGCTATAGGAAGAGGGGATAGCAGTTGTACTCCATAAGCCTATACCAGATTCCTTGTAACTAAAGAAGATATCTAAATCAGGACCTGAACCTCCATAATCTGTATAATCATGCCATGAGACAAAAATTGTATTCTCGTTATCTATTGAAATTTGTGGAGATTTTGAATCATCTGTACTTTCTGAGGACACTATTTCAGGAGATGTCCAAATACTTAAAGCTGGATCATATTGTTTATAGAAAATATCTTCGTCAATTCCTGATCCAAGATAATCAGTTGGATCACTCCAAACAACATGTAACTTCCCGTTATTATCAAAGTAAGGCTCAGGGTCGAATGAGTCTTCAGTACTTTCAGTACTGATTACATTCAAAGAAGACCATGAAAGTGTAGAAACATCAGCTACTCTGTGAAATATATCTGAATCAGTCCCACAGCCTAGAAAATCAGTGTAATCATTCCATATAATATGAACATATCCTGTTATTAGACTAATTGCTATTTTTGGATCATTTGATGTACCTGAAACTTCTGATACAAGTGCCATTGGTAACCATTCTGATGTTGAAGCATTTAGAAATGAGAAAAAGATATCTGCATCAGAACCTGCTCCATATATATCTGTCCAATCAGTCCAAGTAACCATTACATTATTTT
>JAEOTK010000052.1 GCA_016839875.1 Candidatus Heimdallarchaeota archaeon | reverse complement strand
CAATAGTTTGAGAAAATAAGTAGATATCTTGCTCTACCAAAGATACTTGTTGTCTAACCATTTCCAGGGGATATTCTTGAATTGGTTTTCCGTCTAGTAAAATCGTTCCTTCTTGAGGATCGTATAATCTTAGTAGTAGTTTAGCTAAAGTTGTTTTACCACAGCCTGTAGGACCAACTAAAGCTACTGTTTGATTGGGTTCGATTTTGAAATTCAAATTCCTTAAGACATGTGGATTCTTGGGATTGCCATTAGGATAAGTGAATGAAACGTTTTGAAATTCAATCTCTCCATTGAAAACATTAGAATAATTTGTTGCTTTTGTAGGTAGAAGCTCAACTTCACCAACATCTATTATTGAAAACAACCTTTCACTTGCTCCAAATCCTCGAATCATATCTCTAGTTGCCCAGAAGATCATTTGTGTAGGATGAATGAGTGCAATTAATAAGAGAAGTACAGCAGCTAATTCTCCTACAGTCATACCATTATTTCTGACTAGGATTGTACCAAATACTACTGAAACACCAATTGCAGCATAAAGAGTCAGTAAAGGATAAAATCGTGCTTGAATTCTAATTTCACCCAATCTATTATCTCTGAAGGCTTGAACAGTTTTTTTGAATTTGCTATATTCTACTTCTTCTGCACAAAACGATTTAGCAACTTGAACACTGTTTAAACTTTCTTGTAAAGAAACTGCAACATCTGCATGTTTTGTTAGAGATGCTTTTGAATAGGGAAGTAAATGCTTACGATATCTAAGCACAAAATAAACATATAATCCTAAGAAAGGTATAGTAAGTAAAGCCATTCTATAGTTAAAAGTTTGAATCTGAATAAGAGTAACAACAGTTTGGATAAATGGGTAAACGTAAAATGAACCATGAGCAATTAAAGTGTTAACTACGCGTAAATCATTTGTAGCCAAAGCTAGCAAATCCCCAGTTTTGATTCTATCATGAAAACTCAGTGGTTTGTTCTGAACATTTTCGAAGAACTCCCTACGCATTGATTGCTCAGTTTTGGAACCCAATTGATGCCCTATCATCCAAGTTGTATATTCTACTATGTTTCTGAGGAAATAGAATCCTAACAGAATTGCCATTGTAATGAGGAGATTCTGAGTTGCTTGTTTGAGAACAATAGCATCAGTTAATTCTCCAATTCGAATTGGTATAATTGTTCTTGTGTAAGTTACTGCAATTATACCTATGAAATTTAATGTAAAGAGTACTTTATGATTCAAGGTATGAACAAAAAACCATTTAACATATGGATTCTTCACCTTAGTTTCTTTATTATCGTTCATACGCTTTCCTCGATTAAAGATAATTTGAAAAGAAATAATCTATTTTAAAAGTTTTTTATTTTATTACTCACTTACCAGTTTCAGTAATGTAAATTCCATAATTCCTTCCCCACTTTTCTCTTCAGATTAACTATTGCTGCTTCAAAGATATCATGTTTCTAGATACTCTTGTTTTTTCTTCATATTTGGTTATCAATCATTTTTATCACCACAAAGTCGATAAGACTTTGATAAAAATAGGTTACATATTAAATTACATCAATAGCATGTCAGAATTAAAACAAAACCTATTATGCAACCTAGTAGGACTTTTCGCAACTAACGAAAGAGCCTTTGAAACAGCATTGCATTATTATTTTCATAGAAGAATCACTAGTCAACTTTAAATATCAAATTCACAACTTTTCATCATTTCTCTTCACCAAAAACTAGCACGATGTGGGATTTATTGTGGACAATGCAGGGCTTACACAGAAGAAGTAACTGATTTAGCTAAGCAATTCAAACAATGGGTAGAGCAAGATTACAGTTGGCTGAGAGATACAAAAGAATCTTTTGATTACGATAATTTTGTGAAAGGTTTGGAATGGTTCATCAATTCAACTTGTCCAGGTTGTAGAAATGCAACTGAAAGCTGGTGTGATGTAAAGAAGTGTGAAAAAATCCAACAGAATGCTATTGATAACTGCTTAATATGCGAAGAATTTGCTAAATGTCCCCATACAGATTACCAGAGGAATAGATACTCCTATCTCTTTAAACATTTAGAATTCATAAGGAAAGAGGGTATGGATAAATTCCTTAAAGAAGCAGAGAAAAAAGCAAAAGATGGAGTAAGAATACAAGACATAAGAGATTATTAGTAGAATGTTTTTACTTCCTCTAAATCTAACCTTCTTAGTAAGTATGAAATTCTTTGAAATCATTTTTGCAGGGTCTACCAGCACAAACTAAAGCATTCTTTTCAAGTGGTTTAAGTAAGTAAGACCAACATATCTCCAAACCTACAGGTCCATGATAACACATCTCGTGTTCATGATTTTTCAAAGCTTCCTGGATTAGTTGATCATTGATTTGTCCTTTGTTCTTTTCAAACCATTCATTAATGAAGGAGAATCTTTTGATAAAGGGATCCTTGAAGAGATCTCTGTCTTCTTTGCTAACTAAATCTTCCATCTCTGGTGAATCATAGTGTAAAGTATTGAATGCAAATCCAGATTCTGGATAAGTGACATTTGTTCTTTTAGCATGAGATTCCACTTTAGCAATAGTATTATCTTTATCAATAATAACATAAGTTTCTCCCCAGACTTTTGGCATTTTCTCTAAGAAAATTACAGCTTCTTTTGTTGATCTACAATTATCTAATATCCATCTTGTAGCTATATTCAACATAATTCCAGGACCATTATTTTCAAAACTAGAAGAAGCTGATGAAATTGCTACTCCTGCTTCATTTATTCCTCCATATCTCGAGACTAATGGCCAGCTGAAAGTGAAACCCAGACTTTTCAGTTTCCCTTCAGGTTCTATATAACACAATCTTAGATTTTCACTGTCTTCCTCTTTCCATTCATGACTACGTGCTAGAATAGGTGATCCATTTTCTGTGTGTTCACCAGAAATAGCAAAAACTAAACAAGATGTTTCAAATCTGTGCGGAGTTAGTTCAAGAGTTAATGGTACATAATAATCTAATCCTAAATGATCCGATATTCCTTTGAATTCTTCAAGTAAATCAGGAGTGTATTTCTTAGCTACTTCTTCATACACATATGATTTCTTGAGTACCTCCTCTGAGAATTTGGGAGGGAAACCTGGTGTTCTTTCTAGTTCTTTCCCTAATTGAAGACCGATCTCATAGTAAGACCCTTTAGCTTCTATTTTCTTCATATTATCAAACCCTTAATTTAACTGTTTTAGCAGTTGAAACTTTTATAAGAATTTAGTATATAAGTAAGTTCAAAACAAAAAAAATATGAAGATGAAACAGATTATAGTTTCTTCTTTCTTCTAACAATTATTATTACCGAACGGATAATCAAGAATGAGATTATTGGCAACATAAAGATAAAACTTGTATCTTCTGTACATAGTTCTGATGTCATTAAAGTCCAGTTGTTGTTATTATAGTCATAAGTAAAAATCTCTTTGAAAGGCTTATTTAGCTGAGAACTGTTGATTCCTCCAAATAGAATAACTAGATCGCTTTCTTCGTCGTAAGCTATTTGATGAGCAATTCTTTTTGGTTTAATAGATGGATTCATGTTTTCCCAAGTTTTAGTATTATAGTCAAAAGACCAAGTTTCACCTTGTAATTCATTATCTCCAAGTAATCTCCATCCACCAACTAATATAGTTCTGTCACTTTCAGAATCGTAAGCTAAAGCATGATCTATTCGGTATTCAGGGTGAATAGTAGTGGTTATGTTTTCCCAGGTATTTGAGTTATAATCATATGCCCAAGTTTCTGTTGAAAAATATTCTTCTTTTACATCATCATAAGGATGAACAAAAAAACCACCAAACATGATTATTCTGTCACTCTCTGAATCATAAACCATTTGTGCTTCCGCTAAACCAACATCTAAACCTGTTGGTGTCATATTTGTCCAAGTGTCAGTATTAAAATCATAAGCCCAAGTGTCATTATAATGAATGTATTTTCCTTCAGGATTATAATCATGCCAAGCTATTCCTCCATGCATAATTACTACATCAGACTCAGAATCATAAGCCATAACATTGTTATGTCGTACACCAGGAGCGTTAGCAGGATCTGCCTTAATCCAGTTATTCGTTGTATAATCATATATCCATGTATCGTTAGAATAATCACCGGTCTTAGGAACACCTCCAAACTGAATAATTTTTTCAGATTCCGAATCATATGCAATTGCTAGCCAACTTGAAGCATAAGGACTTCCTGTAGTATTCATATCTACCCAAGTATTATTGTTGTAATCATATGTTTTTGTATCATATTTTGAATAGTCTCTATAATCACCAACACCACTTGTAGACCCTCCATATACAATTACTAGATCATTAACAGAATCATAAACCATTGAATGGCCAAATTTTCCCTGAGGATACGGAGTTGGAGCACAATCTGCTGAAACACTAATTGATGCATAAAGCAGATTGGATATAATTAAAATTACTGAAAAAATCAGAAATTTATTTCTTTGTCTCTTTTTTTTCATTTTTTCACCCAAAATTGTAATCACTCTACAGTTTCTTAAAAGTAAATAATAACTTGTCAGAGACTATTTTGAAACTGTTATATGACCGTTTAATAAAATAAAGAAAGAAAAGAATAAAGTATTTTTTAATTATTAGCTTTTCTTTTTCTATATAACGGCACTAATACTGCTGCTATCAGAAATGATATCATAGGTAAGAAGAGAAGGTTAGTTTCACATAAATCAGATGGTTTTTCTTCTAACAACTTATGAGCTTTGTTAGAAATAAATGTAAATATTTCAATATATTTAGTATAATCTAATTCTCCTTGATTAGTAAACAATACTACTCCTAATGATTTTCTAATATAGTTTGCCAAACAAAAGCCACTGTGAGGTCCTCCAGGATGTCCTTGATAAATTTTGTCCCCTAAACGTTGGCTTGTCCACCAACCTAGACCAAGATTTGAACCCTCTATTTCTGTATGCATAAGCTTGATTGTCGTTGCATTGAGAATATTCACACCATTATACTCTCCTTGATTAAGGTGTATTAACATGTACTTAGACATATCTTCAACAGTTGAGAAGTATCCTCCTCCACCTGGGTTAACTGAGTTATTAAGATAAGGAACAATTTCATTTGTTTGTGAAGCTTCATTCCAGTCATAACCTATAGCCAATTTGTCTGGAGAATAATCTTCATGACTAAATCTAGTGTTGGTCATCTCTAAAGGATTCAAGATATTATCTGTAACATAGGTATCAAAGGAAGTTGCAGTGATATTTTCTAATATAAGAGTTAAAATGTCAAAACCAGCATCAGAATATGTATAAGAATTTCCAGGAGCCCAATTTTCCCAATTTGCTTCAGAAAAGTGAGATCCATTCTCATGAAAGAACTCATAAATACATGAAGGAAAAATGAGAGTTCCATTTCCTAATAAAGGCCAATAGTCTTCGAATCCTCTAATTGAACCCTGTAAACTTGATCGATGAGAAAGTAAGTGCTTGATAGTAATAGTAGTAGAAGGATAATATGGATTCTTCAATTCATATGGTAAATACTCATTGAAATCATCTTCTAAGCCTATCAATCCTTGTTCATATAATTGAAGAATAGCTGTTGAAGTAAACATCTTTGCAGCGGACATAAGATGATAAGCAATGTCTGTTTCTGGTTGATCTCCAAAACCTTTGGAATAGAAAACTTCTGTTCCATTTATTACGCTGAATGCTAAAGAAGGTGCATTGAGATTAGTCATTCTGGCAAGAAGATTTTCTTCAAAAGCTTCACTATAAAGATCAGTTGGGTTCCAGGTACAATCATTAGCATAAGTTGGAGAAAGAATCAATATTATCGAAAAAAGTGCTATACTCAATTGTATTTTCTTTTTATTCATTTTTTCATCACCTTTTTATTTTTATAAAGAATAATAATTGCAATTATTACAAAAAATCCAATCATAGGTAAGATATAGAAACTGGTTTTACAGGGTGGTTCATTAAGTAGATTATGTGCCTTATTAAAGATAGAAGTATATATGTCTTCATAATCTCTTCTATCTATATCCCATGATCCTTGATTTAGAAGTAGAACTACTCCCAATGTACTTCTTATGAAGCAAGCAGAATAAAAACCTCCATAGGGTCCACCAGAAAGTCCTTGATAAATCTTATCTGAACCTAAGGTTTGTCTTACTCTCCAAGTTAATGCAAATTTATTCTTTTTTATTTCTGTATGCATTAATTCAACAGTTGTCGCATTGAGAATATTCACACCATTATACTCTCCTAGATTAAGGTGGGTTAACATGTATTTTGACATATCTTCAACAGTTGAGAAGTATCCACCTCCTCCGGGATTTCCTGAATTATTGACGTAGGGCACAATTTCATTTGTTTCTGTAGCTTCATTCCAATCATAACCTATCACTAATTTCTCTGGAGAATAATCATCAGCTCTAAATCTGGTATTAGTCATCCCTAAAGGAGTCAAAATATTGTCTGTTACATAAGTATCAAAAGTAGTACTAGTGACATTTTCTACAATAAGCGTTAGTATATCAATGGCTACATCAGAGTAAGAGATACCAGTTCCAGGTGCCCAATTCTCCCAGTTATCTTCTGAATAATAAGTTCCATTCTCATGAAAAAACTCATAGATAATTGAAGGAAAAGTGCAAGTTCCATTACTTAAAGAAGGCCAATAAATTTCAAATCCATCCATTGTTCCCATTAAAATAGATTGATGAGAAAGCAATTAAATAATGGTAATAGTTGTATCCGGATAGTAAGGATTTTTCAATTCATATGGTATATAATCATTGAAATCATCCTCTAAACCAATTAATCCCTGCTCATACAGTTGAAGTATAGCTGTACCAGTAATCATTTTTGCTGCTGAATTGAGATGATAAGCATTATCTGTTTCTGATTGTTCTCCAAATCCTTTAGTATAGAAAACTTCAGTTCCGTTGATAACACTAAAAGCAAAAGAAGGTGCATTAAGATTAGTCATTTTAGCAAGAAGATTTTCTTCAAAAGCTTCACCATAAATGTCTGAAGGTGTCCAGGTGCAATCACTAGCATAAGTTGGAGATATCATTAACATTATAGAAAAAAAAGCAAAACTCAATAATATTTTCTTGTTATTCATTTTTTCACCTTAAAATATAACTATGCTACTTCAACTGGGAGATATAAAATAACTTGCCACAAACCAAATTAATACTGTTATGTGACATTTGCGAACGATGGGGAGTAGCGGAAATTACAAAGGACTTGAATCTAGCGGAAATGAATCTGTTGCACTACCAGGACCATCTATTGAATAAGCTCCAAGACCAGAATTCCATCCAGACCAGT
>JAEOTK010000327.1 GCA_016839875.1 Candidatus Heimdallarchaeota archaeon | reverse complement strand
TCGTTCAAAACATCTAATTGATCTCTTTAAAAAAAAGAATTCATTGTAATAATTAGAATGAATTTAGGTTGTAAAGTGCAAAAAGTGATAGAAAAAAGTCTTCTTAGGATTATTAGGCTCTAGAATTGAATTACGTTATCTAAACTAATTTTAGCGAGTTCGTAAGGAGTATTTCTAGGAATTTCAACCAATCTTAATTCAAAATCACTTCTTCTGAAATATCTATCTTCAAATCTGAAGAATTCATCCATAGTTTTTCTTAACATACGGTTAAGTGATTCTGTTATATCTCTTGTTCCGATTGGCTTTTGTGTAAAGTACTTATCTTGAACTTCTTGAATTAAATCATATTTACTTAGTTTTGTGTCATCCCTAAGTCTCAGAAGCTCAAGCATTAAGGCGCTGCTTACTTGACCACTATAGCAGTTTAATCGATTTATAATTCTTTTATATCGTACAGGATGTACTCCATCTAATCTGAAACGATCAATACTCATGAATGTTCCAGCACTATAAGCTATTATCAATCCTAAAACTGCAGTAAATTCCCTTACTCTTATAGCTTCATTTAGCCGAACCCTCTTACCATTACCAATGGTAAATAGGTTAGATGACTGCCGTAGAACACGGTCAATCTGAGCCCTCACCTCTAGTTCGTCCATTTTTTGCTCAAAGAAACCCAAAGGAATCACCTTGGATGTGTGGTTGTAACATAGCATATGCATTTATAAACTTTTTTTACAACCTTGCTTATTTTCAAGTATACGATGTTCTAGCGACCTAAAAGTATATTTGTCTGACATTTAATTGAGTTGAATAATTGGAAAAAAGCGTTAAAAAACTGCTAGCTATCACTCGTTACATTTCATGTTAAACGTGAAACCAATAATTTAATAATTAGAATGATTCTATTTTGAATTTTTTCTCTATCCTTTTCGAATAAGACAAACAGTTTATATAACAAAAACAATTGTAAATAATCGTGGTGAAATAACAATGCCTATCGCGCCAATGACAAATGCTGTAGGAATAGATCTTGGGACAAGTACAATCAAACTTACTTGTGATGATTTGAAATATAGGATCCCTTCTGTTATAGGAAATCCAAATCCAGGATGGACTGGAATGTCTTCAGATAAAAGTTGGTTAAACAATCTTATTATCGAGGATTCAAGGGGTCAGGACGTATATATTGGGGAATTAGCTAGACTTCAAAGTGAAATCAGAAAACCTTTAGCTTCTGAAGGTAAAATGAAATCCATTGAAAATAGCTTACTTGCATTAAAAGCAATTCTTAGTTTAATTATGAAATCTAATTACGAACAATTCGTAATTGCAACAGGTGTGCCAATTGCAACCGGTACTGAGGAAAGCAAGCTTCTAAGTCGAGGATTAAAAGGAACCCATGAAATAAAGGTTAGAAATGATTCAACTGGTGAATCAAAACAGATGAAAATACTTGTTGAACAGGTTTTCATTGCTCCTGAACCATATGGTACTTATTGGCATACTTTGAAAACCAGCGGTGTTCAAACAGCTGTTGATTCAATCATTGTCGATATTGGACATGGAACTACAGATATTCTATGCATGTATAAAGGAAACATGATGAGAGCTGCATCTGGTTCTCTAGAAGAAGCTGTAGATAGTCTTACTAATGCTCTTTCCCGAGCCATTCAAGAAAAGTCAGGAAAAATCGTAAGACCTTTTGACTTAATGGCCGCAATAGAACAAGGTAAATCTAATATTCTTGTTGGTGGAAAAGCTCTAAACATTGCTCCAGCTATGGAACAAGCTGTAACATCAATAGCAGATGTTATTGTTGATGAGAGCAATAGATTGTTAAATAATCTCCCTCCTGATGCATGGATTGAAAAGGTGATAATCACTGGTGGTGGAGCATATGTTTTTGGAGATTATTTGAGAGATGCTTTCTTTGAAGCAAACATAGTCAAAAAACAAGATGAAGTTCTAATGCCTGAAGACTCAGTAATGTCAAATGCATTAGGATTCGAACAAATAGCACAAACAAAACTGAAGAAGTAATTATTTTTTCTCTTCTTCCATTAATCCTTTTTCTTTATATTTTTGATCTAGTCGTATTGCATATTCTGGTCCTGCTGTCAGATAGACTAACATATACACAGCAATGATATATGCTGGAAATTTCATCAGATTAACAGGTTGAAACGGCATAGCTATGAATAGAACAAATAGAAGGGTAGTTGTAATTATCCAATATAGATCGAATTTTGATGGGACTCCTTTGAATGATGGTAAAGGTATTTTTGAAAGCATAAATCCTGAAACTATGATGGTAGCTATAACAATTCCCCATTCCGGTGTCTCTGGAAATATGACCAAACATGCAATGACCATAGCTGCAAATGGACTAGGAAGTCCATTGAAATATGGAGTGTATAGAGGATCTCTTTTCACAAAACGATATAATCTAAACCATACAGCCCCGAGATAAATAAGTCCTGTAATTATTCCAAGAGTGATGCTCCACCCAGCACTTATCTCGCGTAAACTATATTCCCATCTTGCCACTAAATTTCCTAAGTATATTGCTGGAAATACTCCAAAAGAAATCGAATCTACAATAGTATCTACATCAACTGCAAGTTTTTTACTACCACTTATTCGAGCTAGTTTTCCATCTGCAAAATCAAGAATAGAGCATACTGCAAGGAACTTAGCAAACCAAAAAACATAGTTCTCAGGATTGATAAAAATATAGACAATCCCAACGATAGCAATAATGATATTTCCTAGAGTAAATAAATTGGCTAAAACCCAAGCTGTTGTTTTAATCCATTTTTTCTGAAGATAAGGTATGTCTTCCCATGTCATCTAATCACTATCATTATCTCGAACAGCTAGTATGGTAATCCCAGCTCTTGTTATTTTAGGAAGAGGTTTAACTAATTTATAATTCTTTGTGCTTACTATTTCAACGCTTGTGATTGAGCCAAACCTAATAGTACCGATAACTTCTCCTTGTTTTACTTCGTCATCTTTGTTTATGTAAGATATTGTCCTTCTAGCAAATATACCCGATACTTGAGTAACAACAGCTTCAATCTCTTCTTCTTTGTTAATAATCCTAATAGTGTTTCTTTGGTTTCTAACTGCATAGTTTGGAAAGTATGCTGGCCAATGAGATCCTTTCTTGAATTGAACATCCTCTGTTTTTCCGCTAATTGGACTTCTTGTCATATGAACATCAAATGGGGACATTCGAATAACACAGTATATTCCCTTATCAGTCTCTGTTAACTCAGTAATAGTTCCATCAGCTGGTGCAAGAATGTGATTTGGATTTTGATTTATATCTCTTTTTGGATCCCTAAAAGTCCAAATTACAAATAGACACCAAATAGTAATAGCTGTGAATATTGTAAAAATCCAATTTACTCTTGTCCAATACCAAACAAGAATAAAAATTATGAAACTTAGAATTATACCCGCAAAATGTATGTAAGTCAGATTTTGAGATCCTTTAGCTAGTTTCATCTTCATCAGCTTGAGAAGTGCTAATTTATGTTTATGTTGAAATAAATACTATTAATTTGTGAAAAAATATGAATCTGCTGTTAAAAACATTATGTTAAAAAAATAAAAGAGAAAGAAGAAGTTATCTTCTTCTTCGACGAATTAGAGTTATGACCGCAGCTAGAGACAGAAGACCTAGAATTGCAGCTAAGGTAGATGCTGGAGCACCAGCAGTTGTTGGAATTACATAGATAACATCCAATCTGTTTCCTGCTTCATCTACAGCAACTACATGAAGAATATTATCGCCTTTTTCTAAATCAGAGCTGAAGATTATGAAAGTTCTTACTTTGCCTGATCCATAGGTTTGAACATCTTCTCCATTTAGTTTCACACTAAATCCTACAATATTTGTCGTAGTATCTGTCACAGTGAAATCTATTTTCGCACCTTCCATCTTTGTGTTATTTACCCAACCACCAGTTGTGATAACTGGAGGATCAGCATCATAGAAGAACTGAGCGAAATACTTGTCATCTGCGCTTTCTGCTCTAAATTGATAAGTTCCTTCATCACCAAAATCTAGTCTGTAGGTGTAATCTCCACCACCAAGATCAGTTAAATCAACTGCAGTTGAAGTTGTACCAGTTGCTGTTATTATATCTACAGATGCTGTGAGAACTGCTGCAGGAACTAATGATGTGAGTGTAAAGGAAACTCCTGTAGCATCTTCTGTATAGTCACCTAAAATTGTCTCTTGAGCAAGCAACCATGTCCACATATTTTGAACAAAAATTTGGTTCTGGGTATCATCGTTGTATTGGTCTATATATCCTGCTGAATCCATAATGAAGTTTGTAGTCAAAACTATAACTCGAGCACCATTAGTTTTTTCATGGATTGCAACAGTTCCTCCTGTATTATCAGCAGCTAAGATTGTTGCATCTGCAGTTACAGTTAGTGTTGTTCCCCATGAATCTATTTTGGTAACACCATCTGTTATAGCATGATGGGTGATTATATCCGCAGTGATAATAGGATCTTCTGGATCATTTGCAGCAGTTGATATATCTATTCCAAACGGATTAACTAACTCATTTATCGTCGTAACATTGTTACCAGTCATTAGATTTCCTACTCCTTGTATTTCTTCTATACGTGGACCATTGAAGTCTACAAGAAGTCTACCACCATCATCAACAAATTGCTGAATGGCGTCGATTTCATCGAAAATCCACGGTCGATACGTTGACCACGGTATATAATCCCAGTTTTCTAAGAAGTTGTAATTGAATAGATCAGCTAACCAAACTACATCATAGCTTTCTAGAAGCTCTGGAGTAATTTTGTTGTACTCTCCAGTGATATTGTATATTGCGTATTCATTAACTGCATAGCCTTGACCATACAGATATTGAGTTACACGTTTATATTGTCCAAGAAAGTGATCTTGTGGCCATTCATTTACAAACCATGGGAAGAGTATTTTTCCTTTACCTTCAACAACTTCAATTAGAATATGGGTAGTTGCAGTTACTCCACCAGCTGTTTCAAATGTGACATATCCTTCATAAACACCAAGTGCTGCAGCATCTGGAATATCAATGGATATGAAGAAGTTCTTAGTCCAGGGACCTGACCAGGAAGTGGTGTTTAATGTCATTACGGAGGATATATTTCCAGTAACGACAGGAGCTAAATCATTCCAAGGTGTTGATGAAACAGAACCTAGAAACATCTCATAATGAAATCCTTGAGGCATTGTTTCAAATGCAGGTACTGGGAATTCTGGAATTGCCCACATTATGGATTTAAATCCAGAACCATTTGCTGGAGCTGCTTGAATAAGATTAATAGCTTGATTAACATCTGGTAATCCCGCTCCAACTAGTAGGTATTCTTTTCCTAAATCGTTTGCTGAAGCCATTAGTGCTGCTTTAATAAGACCAGGATCATATTGAATACCCAATCCTTGTAAAGCATCAATCATTACTGCAGCTGCACCTGCTATTGCTGGTGCAGAGAAAGAAGTTCCATCTTGTGTTGTATAAACATCTGTTCCTCCAACTGTTGGCATTGTAATTTGTCTACCGGGTGCTACTAAATCAGGTTTTGCAAATCCTTCATTTGAAGGACCATATGAACTGAAACCAGCTATTAAATTAGTATAAGTTGATGCACCAACTGAGATTGCTTGAGGTGTTGATCCTGGAGAACTAATACTGTAGTATCCATCTTGACCTTCATTTCCTGCAGAAGCAGCAACGACTACACCATTCACAGCAAGTTCACGAATGAGGAATTCATCCAAATCCATACCCCAGCGATCTGTTCCTCCAATACTATAATTGACAATATCAATATTTCCTAGAGCTAGACCATATTCAAGAGCACCTATTAGAGCAGTAACTAAAATGCTGTCTTCATTAGAAACTTTAGCAACAAGTAGTGATGCTTCTGGTGCCATACCTATGTTGTCAGGATTACCTGATCCATCACCTAATGCCACTCCCGCAGTTGCAGTTCCATGATAATGGACTCCATCAATAGCATTGTCGTTGAATGTATATCCATAGGTCATATTTACGAAGGATTGACTGTGAGTAAGATTTATTCTTCCCGCGAAATCTCCATGTAGAAGATTAATTCCGGTATCAATATCATAAATGACGATTCCATCTCCCTTGTAACCTAAATCCCATAAGGGCTGAATATTAAGTATATCCTTAGTTTGCACAGTTTCGACTGTATAGAAGGGGGATTCCAAATTTAATGAATTGTCTGCTAGATGATATCTAACATCAGTTATATCAAAGACTCTGTCTACTCCATCTATACTGTAGAATGAGTCTTTCTTGCTCTTCCAATCATCGAATACAACTATTTTCAGATTTGGAAAAGTAAGTTCTGGTGAATAAGTTTCTACATATGATTCATATGCTACTCTTGTTTCAAAATGAAGCAAGAATTGTCTAATTGAATCAACTACTGGTTCTTCTGCAATAATTTCTTCTGGAAAGACAGAAATCTCAAGAGTATTAGCTTGAGGTAGCAGAAGAGAACCCACTTGTATCATCAAAATAGATAGAATTATTATTCCTATACTTGTAATTATTTTTCTCTTCATAACACTCAATTACAATATATTATTCATAAAGTTTTTCAATTATCGTTTTTCTTTCAAGTTCTTATAAATAAATATAAAATGGTTTTAACTGAACAAGATATGTGAAAAACATGTCTCTCAAAAAAACTTCAATTTCACTCTATCAAATAGATGCTTTTACATCTGAACCTTTCGGTGGTAATCCTGCAGCGATATGCCTTCTAACTGAAGAATATTCAGATGAGATATTGCAGAAGATTGCTGCAGAAATGAATCTTTCAGAAACAGCTTTTGTTTATCTAACTGATCTTGATTCATACAAGAATGAGAATAATTTTCGATTAAGATGGTTCACACCAAAGACCGAAGTTAAGCTATGTGGTCATGCAACACTAGCAACAGCTGCTCTATTGTTTTATGTACTAGAAATTAAAGCTGATGAAGTGAAGTTTCAAACACTTAGTGGTGAGTTAGGCGCTAAAAAATACGAAGGAGGAGTAAAACTCATTTTCCCAATGAATGAACCTATAGAAATTGATCCTCCTGAAGAGTTATTGAATGCCATGGGAATTGAAGACGTTGTCAATGTAGCTTTTTCACCTGATGTTAACGATTTACTAATTGAGCTATCCGATGTAGAAGCCGTTCTTGCAGTTTCTCCAAATTTCGAGAAGATGAAAGAAGTAGTTCTGGAACATGAAATTAGGGGAGTAATGGTAACTGCTAAAGGAAAAAATGAGATTGATTTTGTTTCAAGATTCTTTGCCCCTTGGTATGGTATTAATGAAGATCCTGTTACAGGATCTGCTCATACTATTTTGACTCCTTATTGGTCAAAGAAGCTAGAAAAGATTGAAATGAAAGCACAACAGAAGTCAGAAAGAGGAGGAGAGTTACTAGTTAAAATACTAGAAAACAATCTTGTAGAAATCATAGGGAACTATGTTCTTGTGCTTAAAGGAAAATTATATCTGTAATTTCTTTACTCCTTGACTTCTAACTTTTCCTTATTACTTTCATTATCAGCTGTAACAGCATCAAGATCTTTGTTTTTTCTGATCTTAATCTTCTCTATTCGCTCATCTATAACTGAGTTGATTTTCTTAACCTTGATATCTGTATTCTTCATTGGATCACAAGGTGGCTCTGCTTTATGTAGAGGACATTCTTCACACAATTCTAGATTAGCTTTATCTCCTCTCATTGTTCTATAAAGACCAACTCCTCCGATAAAAATAGTGATGAAAATCGCTCGTAACCACCATCTTGGACTGATAATTATGATGCTTAGATAAGCTCCTAAACCAAACCCCAAGGAAATTCGGAGAAATGACCTAATCCATTTATTCTCAGGATGAATAATTGCATGTGCAATAGCTGTTGCGCAACCATATAGAAAAACCAAAGGCAAGACAATTGGATTTGATCTAATTGAAGGCAAAGAAAAGTAGAGAATAAGAAAAAGTGTTATACCTGAATACAGATTAGTACAACCCACACACATTTTGAATTTCCCGATTTTAAAGTAATGATTGCTATATCTGCTGCAAGTGGGATGATGAGTGAAATTCTGCCATGCTGTTACCTTACTCATTGCAAATAATACGTGAATTGGTGTGATTTTTTTTAGTTCTACTTCTTCGGAAAGATATGGAGTTTCTATTTCCTCTTCACTCATAAAATCACACTTTCTAGAATCATTTATAGTAATTTTGCTGATGATAACGAGAAATCCATAGTAATTATTAATATTTTCCAGAAATAAAAATAAAAAATTGTTTATGGACAAAAGTCTGGAACATCATCTGTAGCGGCTTCAAAGTACATAATAATATGACCAATCCACTTTGCTAACTTAGCAACAAAATCATAGTGTGCTCTGAACTTCTTACCAGTGCAAATTA
>JAEOTK010000326.1 GCA_016839875.1 Candidatus Heimdallarchaeota archaeon | reverse complement strand
GGAAATGCAGTCAGAGCAATACTTGACTGCAATATACATCTAGTCTTTAATGGTCATATACATATTAGTAATTTTTATAGAATGTCTGATGGTGCTATGCAAGCTTGGATTGTCAATTGTGGAACTTTATCATGCAAGAAAACCAGATACAGAGAAGAGTACTCAATGACAGTTCTTGATGTAGATAGGGAAAAAAATGATCTATCTGTACGTGTTTTATTACTAAACAAAGAACCTTTAGAAGAACAAATAAAATATTCAGGTAAATTTCAAGAAATAATAGTACCAACTGAAAAAGAACTTTTGTCAACGATAATTCAAATCGGTAATACTGATATTTCAGATCAACGTTTCAATGTTGATGCATTTAACAAAGGAGTAAAAGTAATTAATGAGACTCCTTGTGATTTGGTTGTACATTGTGGAGAAGTAACTGGTAATTCATATCTTCATGATTTTGAATGGTCAAAAGTACTATTAGATCAAATCGAGAAACCTAAAATGATTGTTCCAGGAGATAAGGATGCTTATCCTTTAGGATGTCAGTTGTTTCCTGAATATATTGGAGATTTTCAACCTAAGTTTGAAAATAAAGAATTGAAAGTTCTAGGTTTTAACAGTTGTATCATAGATGAGAGTGTTGGAAGATTGGGAAGAGGAAACACGAAGAGCATTATTCAAGATTTAACTAACTCAAAAAAAATCGGAGCTGTTGTTTTCCATCACACAATCATCCCACTTCCAAGAACTAAACATGATGCAGAACTAATCGATGCTGGAGATGTATTGGCAGCTCTAGTAAACAATAGAGTGAATCTTGTCTTAACAGGTGCGAAAAATCAAGCAGGATGTTGGCAAGTGGATGATACGGTTTTTGTTAATGCAGGAACACTTAGTAGTTTTAATATAACAAAAAAAGAAGGAAACAGTTTCAATATAATCAAAATCTATAAGACTGACATCGGGAAATACTATGAGGTTGATGAATACTTAATTGATAGTTTCAAATACCAGAATATAGGTTTATTCCATGTTTCTGATATTGCTACTCCAATCGAAGTCCCTAAAAGGATAAAATACTATAATAACAGCGTCTAAAAATGGAAAATAGATCTTTCTAGAAATATTCCAAAGAGATAATCCTTATATTTTAAGAATCTAATACTATAGCTTGTGAACAAGAAGAGTAATCCTCGAGAAAAAAATATTACTTATCCTATTCAGATTAATAACCTATCATCAGAACTTGAGCCTTGGATAAAAGAAGCGGAAAGAAGAATATTCTCTTTAGCTGCTGGAACAAGGATTGGTTTAATAGCTCCAGAAATAATGAAAATAGGCTTTGGAAAGATACTTTACGCTGCAAATGAACTCGGAGCAGATATTGAAAAAAGCAAACCTTTTGCTTTATTTGCTCCTGATGGTACTTGCACATACAATCAATTAAGAATTCAAAGAGGTTTTACTTATGGCTGCTTAATTAAAGCTGAATTTGATGGATTGATAGCAACACAAAATGCAATGCCTAATGGATGTGGTTATTCACTCTTTGAATTTAAGGATCCTCCAGCTGATGAAGTATTGATAGAACAAGCAAAATTAATAAGAGAGAACATAACTAAAGAACAAGCAGTTGAGTTAGGAAAAGGAAATCATTTCATAGCTCTATACACAGTTTTAGATAGTATTTCAGGTGAGGATACGAAGAAAAGATATGCACTTCTACATTGTAGTGGTCATGATGTTAATAAGAAACTTTTGTACAATGCAGATTGGTTAGAAAATGAGAGTGGGTTCAATGAAATCTCTACACCCCATGGTAGTATTTGGTTACTGGAAAATGATGCTAAAAAATACTATCTAGATGAATATGAGAAGTTCGAAAATATGAACATTGAAGGGAGGAATAATGTTATGAGGGATTTCTATGAAGAAGACTCGTTTCAACTTCTTATGGATTTGACTCATCAGGGTTTAGCAGAAGAAGGTAGATATCTTAAATTAGGAATTCAGCTTAAAGACAAACTAGTTCCAGTAGCATTTAATCCAGAAGAAGGTACGATAATTCTAAAAACCAATCCGAATCTAAGTAAGAATTTCCTGGAGAACTGGAAGTATTATGATGATATTAAAAATCTAGGGTATGAAAAAGAACTTACGACTATCGATATGACACCTCATGGATCAGGATACGAATTCAAATATCCCGTAGTTGGGTGTTCTATAAATTTAGATAAAAACGGTATTACT
>JAEOTK010000325.1 GCA_016839875.1 Candidatus Heimdallarchaeota archaeon | reverse complement strand
GTAATTATTTTCTACAAATTATGAAATATGCAGAATTCGCCTATAGACTTCATCAAAGACAAGGAGAAATGACCAAAATTGTCGATCATGTTGAAATTCTAAGAGATGCTTTAGAGGAATACGAAAGGGATTATGCAGATATAGTTGAGATCGAGAATATTGTAAAAGAAAATAGTGGAGGGATAGATCTATGAAAATTGGCACAACTATGTTTACTGTGAAATTCAAAGATAAAATCCCTTGTGAAAACGAAATAATCTTAGCTAGTGATTTAGCCTATTATCTCTACTATCTAAAGGAAATTCCTGAGGAACTCCCAGGATGGCAGATAGATGATTTGAATAAGAAGAGAGAGGAAGATGAAGAAATTTTCACTGAATTGAGTAAGAAATATTCAGATTTATTCAAAGAATATGCTCTAATCAAGCTCAAAGCTAATGAGCTTTATGAGAGAAACAGAGTTATTGCTTTGACAGTCGGTTTGGTCAGACAGAGGCTTATTGCCATGAAAGAAGATGGAATAGAAGCTCCTCTTGATTATGATATTGCAGTTGCTAAAATTGAACATTTCATTTATCGTTATCTTACAAAACAACAAGATGAGAGACTTGTAGAACAGATAGTTTTTGACGAGAAATAAGACCATCATATTTTCACGGTGTTACACCTTTTATTGAAGGTTCACAACCTTCTCAACAAGGTCAATATGGTAGTTCGCTGTGTTATATATGTAAGAACTTCAACTGCAGATCAAGAATCTGGTTTGGAAACACAAATTGATGATGTTTCCGCGAGAATATATCAAGTTGGAGAAAGAGAGATTGTTAAAATTATTAAAGATGAAGACACGCCTGGAGATAGCGATCCTGAATATAGAGAAGGATTCAGAGAAATTCTTGAAATGGTCGAAAATGAGCAATTTGATGAATTATGGACTCAATCTAGAGACAGATTATCGAGAGATGTTGATATTCTTGGTTACATCCGAATAATTCTCAAAAAAAGAGAGATACCTATTGTTTGTTTGGATGATGAAGATAACAAGGCTTTCGCTAGAATCAAAGATCTCTTTGGTGAAATGGAACTAGAAAAATACAGAGAAAAACGTTACAAGGGAATGCTGAGACGAATAAAAGATCAGAAAGTTATGTCTAGACCTCCATTCGGTTATGCAGTAGGAAATGAAGGTTCATTAATTGTTGATGAAAGTACAAGAGGTTTAATACGAAGGCTTTTTGGAGAATTTGATAATCCTTTTGCATCATTGAAAACGTTGAGTATAAAATACAATATTCCTGTATCAACATTGAGAAATATTCGTTCAAACCCAATTTACAGAACAGGAGAAGTAAGATGGGCTGGGAAAATTGCATATTACGTTGAACCTGTAGTCCCTGAAAACAAAGATCAAATGCTTGAAATGGAATAAGTACTCGATTTTCCTTCTTTTTTTCCATATATGTAAGTTTTCACGAAATATTTTTATCTTCTATATTATATTCCTAATAGTTGAATATGAAATTGAATAATAGAAAACTAAAAGGGAAGGGTGTTCTTATATTGATCGTTACAAGTTTATTCCTATTTTCAGGGATACTTCTTGATATGACAAGTATTGTAAATGCTTCTTCTGGAACATTCGAAGAGGATTTCACAACAACAACTTATATGGATAGTTTTGAGACTAACTCTAGTGGATGGGGAACTGGTGCTGTTGAAAGTTCTAAACAAAAACCTACACTTGTAAGTTCAATAAGTTCCACTTTTATAGGAAACACTCTAGATGTATTCGTTGATGGAAACATTGCTTATGTTACGAACGAAGCTGAAGGCCTAAAAGCAGTTAATATTACTGATTCTGCCAATCCTTACATAATTGGTACTTATACAACAGCAGATGTAGCTCAAGGAATAGTTGTAAATGGAGACTATGCATATGTAGCTGATTATGAGGGTGATGATTGGGAACATAAGAATTTCTTAATACTCAATATTACTGATCCAACAAATCCAAGCTCCATTGGCAATTGTACAACCTATAATTTTGCTAGGGATATTGCCTTACATGGGAATATAGCTTATGTTCCAAACATGGATGATGGTCTTAGAATAATCAATATCACTGATGTTTTCAATCCAGTCTCATTAGGGGTTTTAGATACACCTGGAAGTCTTACTGATATTTGTATCCATGGGGATTATGCTTATGCAGTTGATGGTTCAAATGGACTATTGACTCTTAATATAGCAAATCCAATTTCACCATCAATAATAGATACTTATTCAAATCTTAGCACGACGATTGATGTTATAGCAGAAGGAGATTATGTATATGTCATCGATACAAATGGTTTTCAGATATTAAGTATCTCAAATCCTTCAAAGCCAACATTTGTTTCTGAGTACTTAAATGCAGGTTTTTCATGTATGACAATATCTGATGATTTCCTATATTTAGTAGATATTGATGATGGATTATTTGTTATAAATGTAGATGATGCAACTCAACCTCAATTAGTAACCATTGAGAATCTTCCAGGAATTGCGCAAAATATTTTTCTTTCAGGAACCTATATTTATATTGCATCTTATTCAGGAGGATTACAAATACTAAAAATCGCTGACGCTACTTCTCCTAATCAACTTTGTTATGTTAGTATTCCTACTCCAAGTCGATCATTTGATAAAATAGCTATATCAGGCAGATATGCATATGCACCTATATTTCAAGGAAATCTCAGAGTTTATGATATTGAAAATCCTAATTGGTTTAGTTCTCAGCCAACGGTTGTTATAACCAATCCTAGGGACCTTGCTATCAGTGGCGACATCTTATATGTATGTTATAATAGCGGATTAGCAGTTTATAACATTAGTAATCCTTCCAGTCCTGTCTATCTAGGCACTAAATCACTAGCAAATACTGGTAGTAGTATTGAGATTGTTGGAGATATAGCATATGTAACCTCCTGGCATGGTGGTTTTTATGTTCTAGACATAAGTGATCCATTAAACATAAAAACGATAGCATTTTCAACACTAGGTGATCCCTTTCCTGAAATGTATGACATAAAAGTTGCTGGTGGTTATGCTTTTATCGCTGATGGTCAATATGGTTTAAAAATTGTTGATATAAAGGATCCAAAAAACCTTGTTGTGTATTCTCCAGGTTATATTGGAATAAGTCGTTTAACTCTTCATGGAAATTATATCTATTTCACATCAGATTATTTTAGAGTACTAGATATTACTAATCCAACTAACCCAGTTTTAGTGTACTCTAACAGTAGTTATATTCTAAGAGGCATGGCAATACAAGACGATTATTTATATAGTTGTCATTCTACTGATGGAATATTAAAATTCAATATCTTAAATCCAACCAAACCAGATTTAGTAGAATCAACAGCTTTTTCTGCTGGTTCTCCATACAATATAATTATTCATGGAGATTATGCTTTCACATCTGCTGATTCACGAATATTTCGACATGAAATCAGTATAAACAAAGCAAAACAATATGAATCTCTATGCTTAGCTCAATCCTCAGAAATATTTACTTCTACTTCTGAAAAAGTAACTCATGCAACTGTAAGCGTTATAGAAAATACTCCAGTGGATACTGAGATTGCTTATTCTCTTTCAGCTGATGGAGGAAGCAATTGGGAATCAATAACTCCTGGAATTGAACACGTGTTTAGTAATCAAGGTGGTCATCTAAAATGGAAAGCTGTTCTAACTACTCTTGATTATTCTATCTCCCCTGAGATTTTCAATATCTCAATTGATTATACAACAAAGCTCAATGATCCTTCTTTAGATACTCCTTCTGATAGTGCAATTACAGACGATTACATGCCAACTTTTTCATGGTCTGGGATTAATGGAGAGTCTGAATTTCTTTTCCAGTTAGATACAACGACAAGTTTTACAACACCACTACTCAATATCACACTTCCTTCATCCACAACAAGCTATACTCCGAGCTCACCATTAGCTGAAGATACTTATTACTGGAGAGTGGCTGGTATAGATACAGAAGGGGATTTAGGTGAGTTTTCAAACTATAGGACTCTATACTTAATAACAGATGCAAATCCTCCTATAATAAGCAATCCAAGTGATGTTTCTTATGAACAAGGAGCAACTGGTAATAGTATAACTTGGTCTCCATCAGACTCTAATCCTTATTGGTATAATATAACTATTAACGGATTTCTTACTAGTCATGATAATCTTTGGACAGGAGGGGAGATTGTTCTTGATATCGATGGATTATCTTTAGGAACGTATACAGCTATATGTTATGTTTACGATTTAGAAGGATTAATGAATAGTGATTCTGTGGAAATAGAGGTAACTCTTTCAGCTCCGCCATCAATTGATGATGTTGCTGATTTTGAGTATGAAGAAGGATCAACTGGTAATTCCATTACCTGGCATCCTTCTGATGTTAATCCGGATTATTATTCCATCACTCGAGATGGAGAATTTTTCGATGATGGTCCTTGGTTAGGTGGAGCTATAAATATCGATGTTGATGGTTTAGCTTACGGTACTTATACTTTTATCTGCTTTGTTAATGATACAGAAGGTCAATCAGCAACTGATTCAGTTGTAGTTACAGTAACAGATAGTATAGATCCGATTTTGAACTCTCCTCTTGATGTAATCTATACAGAAGGTGATACGGGCAACAATATCATCTGGATTGCATCTGATACCAATCCTGCAACTTACATAGTTTACAAGAATGGAGTTGTGGAAGAAAGTGACAGCTGGACATCAGGATCATCTATAATTATTTGTGTAGATGGCTTATCGACAAATCAATATAATTATACTATAGTGGTTGAAGATCAAGCAGGGAATTTAGCCAAAGACACAGTAATAGTAGCAGTTACAGGAGCTGTACCAGAACTACCACTTAATTCTGTACTCTTTGTTATAAGTATAGTAGCGTATGTAGTAATTGTTTACAGAAGAAGAGGTAAAATGTAACTTCTTCTCTCTGTTTTCATTTTTTCTTCTTTGCAAGTTTTTGAGAAATCTTTTTATTCTTTAGATTCTCTTTTTACGAGATTCACAAAAAATCTAGTGTTTAAAATGAGAAAAAATAAAATTAAATTTAAAGGAAGAATGATTTTTTTTATATTGGTATTTAGTCTTTTTGTGTTTTTATCACCTTTACAAAATGATACAAAAGTAATACAAGCTGCATCCAGCACTTTCAATGAAGATTTCACTTCTACTACTTACATGGATGTTTCAAATACCAATGTGAGTGGTTGGGGAACGGGTTCCATAGAAAACTCTAAGAAAGATCCTACCCTCGTCGGATCCATTAGCTCTTCTTTAATTGGCAATACCTTAGATGTTTTTGTTGACGGCAATTATGCCTATGTGACAAACCAAGGTGAGGGATTGAAAATTGTAAATATTACAGATCCAGCTAATCCAACAATTATAGGTTCTTATGCTACACCAAACATCGCTCAAAGTGTATATGTTGCAGGTGATTGTGCTTTCATTGCCGATTATCAAGGAGAATTTCCTGATTATGAGAACTTTCTTCTTTTAAATGTCACTGATCCAACAAATCCGACTGTTCTAGGGAATTGTTCAACAATACTTGCACCAGGAGATGCTGCTCGTGATGTGATTGTTGCTGGAAATATAGCATTCATAGCTAATGATCAAGGTGGACTAAGTGTAGTTAATGTCACAGATACCAGTAATCCTATAGGAATAAGTGTAAGAGATACTATTGGAACATCATCAAATTTAGTTGTTGCTGGTGATTATGTTTATCTAGCTGATGGAGACAATGGATTAGTAGTGATTAACATCGCTAATCCTCTGAACCCAACAATTGTTGCAACTTACAATGCAGATATTAGTTCTGTTGTGAATGTTGTTGTAGAGGGTAATTATGCATATGCTATTGATATGAATAATGGCGTAATAGTCTTGAATATCACAGATCCTACTACTCCTACATTTGCGGGATCGTTGAGTAAAAGTGGTGTTTGTGCTGCTTCAGTCTATGGAAATTACCTTTATGTTACAGATCTAAACGATGGACTTACTGTAGTAGACATAACTAATCCAACAGCTCCAATTTTAATTTATAGTATCTCTCTTCCTGAGATAGCTCAAAAGATAGTTATTAATGGAATTTATGCTTTTCTAGCTTGTCAATCTGGAGGATTTCAGGTTGTTCAAATTGCAGATTTTCACATGTCCTTAACTGGTTCTTATAGTGCTATGGCAATGGGCGTCTTTGTTTCTGGATCTTATGCGTATGTAGCTGAATGGACTGGTATTCGTGTACTTGACATTAGTAATCCTTCTTCACCTACTCTTACAGGTTCTTATGATACTCCAGATTTTGCTAATGGAGTCACTGTTTCTGGAGCTTATGCGTATGTAGCAGATTCTGCTAGTGGTTTACTGGTTCTTAATATTAGTAATCCTTCTTCACCCACTCTTGCTGGTTCTTATGCTACTCCAGATGCTTATAGTGTCTTTGTTTCTGGATCTTATGCCTATGTGGCAGACTATGCTAGTGGTTTACTGGTTTTTGATATTAGTAATCCTTCTTCTCCTACTCTTGCTGGTTCTTATGCTACTCCTGGTTATGCTTATAGTGTCTTTGTTTCTGGAGCTTATGCCTATGTGGCTGATGGAAATTGTGGTTTACTGGTTCTTGATATTAGTAATCCTTCCTCCCCCACTCTTGCTGGTTCTTATGATACCCTTGGTAATGCTAATGAAATTTTTGTTTCTGGGGATTATGCCTATGTGAGTGATGGGTCGAATGGTCTACAAATTATTAACTTAATACAACATAGAGCTAATCAGTTTGCATCTCCCTGTGTAGTTCAATCAAATACTGTTTTTTCTTCTAGTTCATCCTCTATTACAAGTGCAATATTATTTACTAATGATATAGTACCAGGTTCTACTTCCATTTCTTACTATCTTTCTGCTGATGGAGGAAGCATTTGGGAACAAGCAAATCCTGGAGTGGAACATGTCTTCAGCAATACTGGTAATCAGCTTAAATGGAAAGCTGTACTGACTACTTCAGATGTTTTAGTAACTCCTGAAATTTATAATCTCACAATTAACTATACTACAGTATTGAATGCTCCTGCTCTTAACACACCTGCTGATAGTGCTATAACAGATGATTACACTCCAACTTTTACATGGTATGGAATTAACGGAGAAACCAATTATCTTTTCCAACTAGATACTACTACGAGTTTTATTGCTCCTCTACTTAACCTTACTCTTCCTTCATCAAGTGCAAGTTATACACCAAGCTCCCCCTTAGATACAGATACTTATTATTGGCGCGTAGCTGGAATGGATTCTGAAGGGGTTTTAGGGTCGTTTTCTAATTACAGAACGTTAAATATAATTCAGGATGTGAATCCTCCCTCAACAGATAGTCCCAGTGATATTTCATATGAGCAAGGAACGACAGGTAATAGTATTACTTGGAATCCAACGGATTCTAATCCTTATTGGTACAATATTACTCTAAATGGTATCCTTACTAGTCATAATGACCCTTGGGTAGGCGGGAATATAGTTATGGACATAGATGGCTTATCATTAGGAATTCATACAGCTATATGTTATGTGTATGATTTAGAAGGATTAATGATTAGTGATACTGTCGAAATTGAAGTGACAACTACAGCTCCTCCAACTATTGATGATGTTGCGAATTTCGAATATGAAGAACATTCAACAGGTAACTCTATTACTTGGCATCCTTCGGATACTAATCCAGATT
>JAEOTK010000324.1 GCA_016839875.1 Candidatus Heimdallarchaeota archaeon | reverse complement strand
CGGCTTCTAGATTTGATGATTTCGGAACTATGTTATCAACAGAATTTGAAGAAATACGAACTAACATAATCTCAAACTTGAATCAGAACATTCAATCTTTTAAGAATCTCTCTGATCAATTGAATTCCATTGTATCATCTGAATTAGATACTGGATCTGCTAGACTAAAAGAAAAATGGTCTGATCTCATTGAGAAAACAGAACTTCTAATACAGGAAAATGAAACCTCCCTTACACAACAATATCAAGAAACCGCTACTCTTCTGCAATCAACCATTAATTCAATTTCAGAAGAGATGAGTAATTTTGTTCAGCAAACATATGAAGCTTCAAAGAGCATTGCCTCTAATGCAATCAATACATCAAAAACTAGTTTGGATGAAGGTAAAGAACAAATTACCGGAAGTCTTTCCTCAGAAATTGACGAAACAATGAATTTTCTTACTAATTCAGAACAGAAATTCAATGATACAGCTAATTTCTTAATCGGAGCAACAATGAAATTGAAGAATGATTTTCGATCATTAGATGCAACAAGTAAAGAAGTTACAATTCCTCCTGTACAAACTACATCTATTGTAGGTTTGGATGCCGTTCTCGACCATATTTCCAGAATAACAGGGGAAACAAAAAGAGGTGTTACAATAATGTCTCCCAAACCTGAATATGTTCCTCTTGATGTGATAAAACAATTACCGACTACCGTAAAGGTAACCATTGTCACTAAACTAGATGAACAGATTGATAGTGACTGGATAAATTCAGCAACAAGTGCTCAAGCTAATGTCGAGATAAGGAAATTCAGAGAAATGGGAACTGGGGTAGAAATGCCTCAGTTTATAGGTGTAGAAAGAGAGAACGAAGAAGTGCTTATAGCTGCTCAAGATGAAGCTACACAACAAGTTGTTGGAATATTGAGTAGATCAACATACTTTGCAAAACTCGTATCCTATATAGTCATATCAGACTATGCCAGAGGTCGATCAACACAGATTAAGTAATGAGGGTGTTTAGCACCCACTTTTTTATTTTTTAAATTATCTTTATTCAAATTAGATTCTAATCATTAATTGAAATATATTGAAGAAAAAGAACAAAATTCATGGATACATAGCGATTGAGAAGAGTTTAAAAAGATAATATAAAAATGGATTTCAAACAAGCAAGGTGTAATAAAAAAATGCCAACTGTTATAGATGCTGATTGTTGTACAGGTTGTGGTGCATGTATTGACATTTGTCCAGAGAATGTATATGATATGATTGACAACATCTCTGTTGCTACAAGAAGGGAAGAATGCACAGACTGTGGTTTGTGTATAGATGAATGTCCAAGTGAATGCATTGATTTTGAATAATCTATCACTACTTGTTTTCTTCTTTCTTTTTTTTCAATTGTTTTTCATCGTTATATAGTAGCTAAGAATTTACCTGTGTTTTCCATTTTTAACCTACATGTTTATTTATCCAATTACCATAGATGGAATAGTTATGGATAACCTGACCTGTATATATCTGAAAACACTATCTCGACAAGAAGGAGAAAATCCTAGGTCAACAATACTTGTTGGCTTAAAGAACCAAACCTATACTCTAAATTTATGGAATCCTTGGGAAGATTTAGTTTCTTTTCTTGTTCCTTACAACAAATTGCAAATATATAATGTAGACAAAATAACAACTGATGAGGGTTTTTACTTTTCAGCAGGTTCAAAATCAATAGTGGTGGTTAATCCAGATATACTTCTTTATGCAACTTCAATTAACAACATTTCTTATTGCCCAAGGAGCTACTATCTGGGTGAAATTGTTGGAGATACAATGTCCCCCTACATTGCTGTAAGGGGTTCAATAGTTCACAACTGTCTTAGTAAGGCTATTGCTACTAGATCTAAGCCTTCAGAAAATCTATCATCAACTATTGATGATTTCTCCCTTCAATATGAGTATCTAGGACATACAAAAGAAGATGTACAGCAAGATCTGAATAAAATGGCGGAAAGCTTGGATCCATTCGTTTCTGGTTTAACTGGCAACACTTTGCCAGAAATACTCTTTCTATCTCCTTCTCTTGGAATTAGAGGAAGAATAGATCTTCTTTATGAAGATCAAATCTATGAACTAAAAACAGCTAAACTTTCTGATGATGATGAATTACGATTTTCTGATTTGCTTCAGGTTACTGTTTATCAATACGGTGTAAGCAACAAAATTGATGAAAAAAAACAAAAGGGTGGATCAGTAATATATGTAGGTACAAATAAAGCTGTTCAGAAGAAAGCAGATCCAAACTGGGGTTTACTCAGATTTGCAATGCAAAAAAGGAATCTAGCCTATTTCATCTCTTATCAAGATTATATACCTCCAATTTTACCTGAATCCCAACATAACAAATGCAGGAAGTGTTCTGTTAGACACTATTGCTTCTTAGTTTGTGCTGGTTTGGAGCAAGAAAGAAATTGCTCAAAATGTCCCCACAATGAACTTTGTACACAAAAATCCTTACCACAATCTTACAAGGATTATTTCAATAAATTTTCACATCTGATAAGGCTAGAAAGAAATGAATCAGCACGAAATCTATCTGATCTTTGGAAACTTTCTGTAAATCAAAGAGTAGCAAAGGGTAAAACAATCTCTGATTTGAAACTTGAAAGCGATATAACTGAAAATGGCAAAACACAGCTTTTATTTTCTTGTACTAATGCATCTGAAATCCGAGAGGGTGATATTGCTATCCTAAGCCAGGGAGATATAATTAAGGATAATGTAAGTACTGGGATAGTATCAAGAATTGATAATAATTCTATTGAGATTGAAACAACAACTACTATAGATGATGTTTCAGTTGTAGATCTATATTCCATTGACGTAGGTTTTAGAAGACAACAAAGAGGGTTGTTCAATGTTATTTTTAAGCGTAATAATTTCAGACAACTTATAGTTGAAGAACTGAAACCAGATATTAAGCAGAAGAAGGGCGAATACATAAGAAGTAATTCAATACAAAATCAAGCCGTTGAGAAAATACTAGGTACAAATAATTACTGCTTGATTCAAGGACCAGCAGGTACAGGAAAAACCTATGTTATTGCTAAATCAGCTATAATACTAGCAGAAAACAAAGAGAAGGTTCTGCTTACAGCTTTTACAAATAGAGCAGTGGACAACATTTGTGGTTATCTATTACAGAATAATTTCCATGACTTTGTGAGACTTGGTTCTACTCATTCCATTCAATCTGAAATAAGAAATTATACTCTTAGCTCCTATAAAGAAAAGCAACCAGATATAACTACCTCTGAAATTTTAGATCAACTACCAGTGATCGT
>JAEOTK010000323.1 GCA_016839875.1 Candidatus Heimdallarchaeota archaeon | reverse complement strand
TGTTTTAAAATGGGCAGGTAATTTATCAGGAGAAACTAAGAAAATTGATGAAGGCTCTGAATTAACACAAGAAATCTGGAGAGAGATTCCTATAAGGGTTCAGAAGACAGGTTTGTATATTCCACTAGTAAAATCCGGAGAAGTTGTGAATAAAGATGAACCAATTGCAGCAGTTCATGACATCTTCGGAGAAGTGAAAGAAACAATTTTAGCTCCAGAATATGGAACTATTTTAGCCTTTTGGGATGATATCCGATGCTACGCTAATAGATCGATTGCTTCTTTTCTTGTTAAGAATACTGTTGATATCATAATGCCTTGGGATTATGAGAAAAAAGAGGATAAAGAGGATAAAAAGGATTAATTTCCCTTAATCTTCTTCTAATTCTAATAAAACAATTTCCTGATCAGGTAGACCATTTTTGAAATCTTCTAGATAAGAAATCTCTCCAATTCCTCTACCAACATGCATTGGGATGGTGATTTTGGCATTTATAGCTTTTGCTGCTTCGATAGCTTCTGGTACATCCATAACATATGTCCCAGACACAGGGATTAAAGCTATAGTGGGTTGTAAATCAATCATTTCATCAATCATATCAGCATCACCAGCATGATAAATAGTTATACCATCAACATCAATAATCGGACCAATGTGACCTGATTCCTTTGGATGGAAAGGAGTCTTTGTCTCAGGATCTCTAAATCTGTGAGTATTGTAAGCAGGAATAGCTTTTATCTTGATTCCTTCCATTTCAATAGTTTCTCCAGGATTTAATTCTTTTACTTCTTTCTTAACCACAACTTGTTCATTAAGAATTTCTTGAGTGATTTTAGGTCCAATTAGAACAGAATTTTCACCACTAATCATATTAATTGCATCAGCATTACAATGATCAAAGTGTTCATGAGAAGTGATTACAATATCAGCTGTTGGTAAATCGATTTTACCTAATTTGAAGGGATCTAAATAAATATTTTTACCCTTAGCTTCTATCCAAAATGCATCATGTCCTAACCAATGAATCTTTATACCTTCGTATTCAAACATGTTTATCGAGAAAAGCAAAAATTAATCATATATAAATATTATAGAAAATAGAATGAAAGAAAGAAGCTTAGTATTGTCTTTCTTGTCCTATAAAAACGAATACCTCTTTTGGATCGATATACGCAGTTACAGTGTCTCCAACTTTCATCTTAGCGAATTCTTCTGCTTGTTCAGCAACATCTAAAAGTAGTAGAGATTCATCCTTAAGAGTTCCAGTCATTTTGACTTCAGTGCCGAGATATTCTATTGTGTTAATGACAAACTCTATTGCACAGTCAGTTTTACTTGTAAGACTAACATGTTCTGGTCTTATGACACAGCTTACTTCAGTTCCTACTGGAATATCTGCTTTTATCTGTGTTAGTATCTGTTCCCCACCTCCTAATTCCGCAACATTTGGCTTCGTTATCTTTCCTTCTAATGTGCTCGAAGTTCCTATAAACTGGGCAACAAAAAGTGTAGCAGGATCAGTAAAGACTTCTAATGGTGTTCCATACTGCTGAATAATACCTTCATGCAAGACGGCAATACGATCACTAATTGCAAGTGCTTCTTCTTGATCATGAGTTACATAAACTGTTGTCATACCTATTTTTTTGATGATAGACCTAATTTCAGTTCGTATTTCTTTTCTGAGTTTTGCATCAAGATTAGATAGAGGTTCATCACAGAGGAGAACATCAGGTTCTACAACAATAGCTCTACAGAGAGCAATTCTTTGTTGTTGTCCTCCAGAAAGTTGTGTAGGTAGTTTAGTTGCTTGATCTTCTAAATGAACCATTGATAAGACTTCATATACTTTTTTTCTCCTGTATGCAAATTTTGGATCAATTTCTTCCCGTTTATCATCAGATATTCTTCTGACTCTTAAACCGAATAGATTACTTATCCAGTAACCAAATCTAACAAAGAAAAATAATTTGGTATACCATGGAGATTCAAGTTTACCCAATTCTTCAGGTTCTCTCATTTTCAAACCATATTCAACATTCTTGAAAATTGACAGATGTGGCCAAAGAGCATAATTTTGAAATATCATAGCTGTGTTCCGTTTTTGTGGGGGAAGGATGGTTATGTCTTTATCACCTAGAAACACTTTTCCTTCAAAAGGTTCAACAAAACCAGCAAGAGCTCTTAAAACGGTTGTTTTACCGCATCCGCTAGGACCAAGAAGGGTAGTAATTGTTCCATGAGGTATTTCTAAATTGAAATCTTGAACTACTATAAAATCATCATAAGCGCATCCAATTTTATCATATTTAACAGAGACCATTATTCTCAACACTTTTTAGCTTGAGAATTGTTAAAAAAAATCACATAAAAATCTTTTTGCTGATAAATAACTAAAAAACACCTTTTTTTTGAGAAGTTAAAGTAAAATCCAGAGGATAAAAGATAAAAAGGAACAAATTGTTAGGAACTATCATGGTAAAAAGAAATCCTACTGCATTTTTAAAAGAAGAATATAAGAAAATTCAAGCTGAAGGTAGAGAATGGGTTCATAGAAAACTGGAAACCCCCTCTGAAACACAAGTGGTTGTTGATGGTCAAGAACTTCTGATGCTATGTTCGAATAACTATCTAAACTTGAGCAATCATCCACACCTTAGGACAAGAGCAATAGAAGCTATACAGAAATATGGTGCTGGTTCAGGTTCAGTAAGAGCGATAGCTG
>JAEOTK010000005.1 GCA_016839875.1 Candidatus Heimdallarchaeota archaeon | reverse complement strand
GAGATTAAAAAAATAAGAAAGATAGATAAGACACATTATTGGGATATGACGCCTGTGATGGCTTTATCCTCTGGGAAAGGTGCAATTATAGCAACTCTTTGTCCATCAATTACAGAATAATAAACTGTTTTTCTGTATCTTTTCTTTTTCATCTTCTTAGCGACATACTTACCGGTCTTGATTCCTGAGAAGAAACTAGGTGGAACTCCTGCTCCGTCAACATTCCCTCCAGCGAAAAGGAGACGTTTAAGTGGTGATTTGAAACTAGGTAGTTTCTGATCAGTCTCTGGACCATACCATGAACCTTCTGTAGTTTGAATATATCTTTCATAGGTTAATGGTGTAGCAATTTCTTTTACCCTTATTCTTTGAGTTAGACCTGGAATAGCTTTTTCTGCTAATTTGATTAGTTTATTGGCGAAGATATCTTTTATCTCATGATATGTTCCATTTTTTTTACCTTCCTTGTCAACTCCCCATTTCTTTTTATAATCATAAGGTGCCATTGATAACAGAATCACAGATGAACCTTTATCGTTTCTAAGGGAAGGATCTATATTTTGAGGAATTCTGATTAGAACTTCTTCTGGATCAAATTTATCACTTTTCAATCTTTCAAGATATTTTTCTGCATCAACATTATATGCTATGTGAGAGTGATGATCATCAAGGTGTGTGTCTAATCCTAAAAATACTGCAAATCCTGTGATTGATTGTTTAATCTTAGATATGAAATCTTGGTAGGATTTTTTGAAGAAATCTTTTCCTACAAAATCAAACACAGTCTTTCGGAGATCTGCATTAGAGATAATCCACTTACCATAATATGTGCTACCATCTTCTAAACGAACTCCTACCGCTTTTTTCTTATGGAAGAGTATCTTTTCAACTTTTGATTTATATTTAATCTCTCCTCCATTCATCTTGTATACCTTCTCCATATTTTTTGCAAAAGCTAGCATTCCTCCTTTTGGATAAAAATTACCATCAATAAAGGGAGAGTTAAAAGCAATAGCAGCTGAAGGTGCGCTGATTTTGTTAGGTAGAACACCTAACCATAAACTGTATACTGCTAAGATTTTTCTTAAATCTGGATTTGTGATGAATTTGTCCAAGAGTTGTTGAAAGGTCTTTAATCCGTATTTTCTAAGTGTTGGACGAGTAAAAGCAATCCTGAGTAGTGTTCGGGCAGAAGTATCCAGATTACCTGTAGACAATGAGAAATATTCGTCACTCATTTTCTTAATTATTTCGAAATAATTCAGTATTTCTTCTTCCTCATCGGGAAAATGCTTTATTAGTTCTTCAATAAATCTCTCTAGTTTATTGTACATATGTACTGTTCTATCATGATATTGCATAACTTCTACGGGATCTATCGAAATAAATTCTTGAAAGACACCCACATCTTCAAGGCTTTGTCGAAATACTTGTCCCTCTCCACAATACACTAATCCTTCTGCTCCACTATCAAAATAGTATCCCTTCCTTTTGAAACCATTTACACTTCCACCGGGGATAGAATGTTGTTCGAGTATCAAGGATTTTAGACCAGGATTTTTCTTTTGGAGATAAAGTCCAGAGCCTAATCCACCCATTCCTGATCCAATAATTATCACATCGTAATATTCTGCTTTCATTGGTATAACCATCTTTATCTTCAGTGTCAACTAACACTTGAAGCATTCCACAAAAGTATCAAATTTTACTAAAGTTTTAAACTAAAAGTAATCCTGTTCTACTCGCGTGTAACAAAACTCCAGTTTTTATTATATATTAATATTCACTAGAGACAAAAAAATAAGCATCTGTCTATAAAAGAAAAAAAGGGAGAGGAAGCTATCTAACTGTAGCTTCTTCTATTTCTGGAATTCCATGTATTTCTAATCTGATAATCCTTGAGATCTCAGACAGCATAGAAGTGATGTGGATAATCACAGATAAAATCACTCCAATTTTTACATACAGTAAAATATCTGCTCCTGGGAAAACACCTAGTAGAGGATCTATTAGTATCGAAGTATTTGACAGTAATTGCAGAAGTAGTGCTACTGTTAAACTTGATGGAACCAAGGTTAAAGCTAAGAATAGCTGTTGCAATCTCAAATTCTTCCTCATCAAACCTCTCGAGAAGCTGATAATACCAGAGCCTAACATTACCCCACCTAATAATCTCAACCATTGAGAGAGACCTACCATATCAAAAGCATAGTACTCAGTGAATATAGCATATGGGAAGAATATGAATACAAAACCAAAAGCTATTCCCATAATGCCACCTATAAGCAATTCTGTTTGCAAAGGTATAATCTTCTTGGGCTTCTCCACTTTAGGTTTCTTGATCTTTCTTGATATTGTATCCTTTCTTGGTTCAGCTATTTTCTTGAAATCCTCTGGGAGGAATCCATGCATTGATAGTTGGATGAATATTAAGGCTACTGCCACAAAACCAATGAGGAAACCATCAAATATCCCTCCGAAAAATTCTGCTGCAACTTGACTTGCTGTTACGTTTCCGATTGCAAATGCCATGGAAATTAAATTTGCAAAGAGAATAATTGCACCAACTACTATAAGTGACTTATAAAATAATGGCCACAATTCTTCAGTAATGTAGAACTTAGGTTTTCCTCTCCTTCTATACTCTCTAGTAATTCTTCTAGGAGAACCCATAATGTTTATAGCTTCTCTTACATGCCAAGCTTCAGGAATCCCTCCTTCAGCTAATTCTGTTGCTTTATCCCAAATGTGATCTTCTAATTCACTTTGGAAATCTTTCAATTCCTTCGCATCTGTTTTTAGCCAGATAGGAAGTTTTTTTGTTACCTCATCAAGATACTCTTTGATTAGTAATTCTTGTTCACTTTTACTCATTTTATACACCTTATTTTGCTAAACCGTCAATATTTAATCCGCAAACGTTGCAGAACTTTACATCTTTATCTTGAGGGATTTTGTTTGTACAATTTGGACAATACAAATACTTCTTCTCAGGAAGCTTGACCTCAAATTCCATGACTGATGAAATCGCTTCAAGTAATTTTGAAAAGAATCCCATCATATGATCATAAAGTCGAGCTCCCTCCTCAGTTAAATGATAATATTTACGAGGTCTACCACCTGATTCTTTTCTTTCAGATGAGAGTAGACCATCTCTTTCTAATTTCCTTAGAATTGGATAAAGGGTGCCTTCTTCAATAACTAACACTTCTTCTGTGTCTTCCTTTAATTCTTTTAGTAGCTGATATCCATAGATTCCATCTTCAGGATGACGATGAATTATTGATAATGCAGAGAGTGTAGAGATTCCTCTAAGTAATTCAGATTCAAAGCTCTCAACATATGAACGGAATTTCTCTGATTCAATCAGAGCTTCGGGTCGATATGTTTTTATGTTTCTAAACAAT
>JAEOTK010000322.1 GCA_016839875.1 Candidatus Heimdallarchaeota archaeon | reverse complement strand
TGGATTATTCGGGAAGTTTAAGTAAACTCCAAATTTCTTGCCTTCTTTATCTAGAATCTGAATTTTGTTAGTTAAATCTGCGAAATTTAGATGTCCTTCTTTATCGAGTAATTCATAATTCATCTCCTTTAATCCAAGATTCTTAAGAAGAACGTGATCAACATTTCCCCATCTAGAATTTGGTAGAAGTAATGTATTTCTATTATCTAGAAAAGTTTCTCCTGCTAAGGTTAATCCTCCAGTTAAACCACATGATGTTAGAGGTAATGTTGATAATTCGTCAGTTTTTCTTACTAGTTCTGATGGGAAAGTTGCCAGAGTATCCTCTTTCCATATTTTAGCGAATTTTGGCATTCCGCGTATATTTGCATATGCAAACAATTGTTCCCCAGTAAGTTCTCCAAATTCTTTCAGTAGGGTAGGAAAAATCATGAGAGAACCATCATTGTTTCTTGCAGTTCCAACAGTGGCATTTATGAAATCTGGTATCTCTTTAGCTTTTTCTTTGGATTTTGTATTCCAGCCTTTAGTACCAGCTGATAAATCAATGTTGTCTTCTAATCGTTGTCCTTTCTGTGATAAGAAATTTTGGAGATTCATTGCATTTACGAAGGAAGAAAACAGAATTTAAACATATCTATGTTGCCTTGGTTAATAAATCTCACAGGCACAAGAATCTCTATCAAAATACTCCTCAATTTGTACTGCATGCCCACCTTCATGACCATGTCCTTTGTATCGATAACCAAACAGAGATTCAACAGTTACTTCAGAACCATCTCGATACTTGAATTGAGTTTTGTATTTCCATTCTTCATCTGAGAGACTATTGATTTTCTTTAACATATCATCAAATGATTGTTGCCATTCATCAATTATTTCCTTTAAAGACATAGATTTTCTTTTTACAACTTGAATATGGTTAAATTCCTCTTCTGAAAAAGATTCCATAAACCATGGCTTTTCGTTATTAAGAACAACATCAACAGCTTCTGTGAGTTTTATATTCCAAGCAGAGAGGTGAGCTAGAATGTCTTTGATTCTCCAAGTCCCAGATATTCTGTGACTGATCATCATCTCATCTGTCAGAGCTTCTAGAACGAGTTCTAATTTTGCATGATCATCTTTTAGAAATTCAACAGTTTCTTCTTTGGTCATTTTATACCCTCAATTCTCTTGATCATCTAATTATCGGATAAATAAAAACTTATTAGCCTTTTGCATTTAACAGATTTAAGCGAGGAATAGCAATGGATTTAGTATTATACAAGGGAACTCTGCAAAATTCTGAAGTTTCTTTAGGTCTTATGAAGAGTAAGAAGACATTAGCATTTGAAAAAGATGGCAAATACCTTTTTCCAAGAGATAAGCAGAAACAGATCATAGAATTATCTGATGATTTTGATTTAGCAAAGATAAAGAAAACAACTAAAGAAACAAACAAAGCTTTAGAATATTATTTAGGAAATCCTGAATTAGAGAAGACAGCTTTTGGCATATACTTGATTGAATATTATGTCAAAGAGATTTCTAACAAAGATCTCCTTTTTGAAGAGTTGGAAGAAGATGGTCAAGAGTTTTTCAAACCTCTTTTGGAACGTTTCCTGAAATTAAGATATTACAAGAATTCAGCATTCTATCCAAACTATTACAAAGAATCTAAAGTTCTTGCACGATTTGCTTTCTTAGACATAGAACTAATTTTTGGAACAATTATCAGAGACGTCGATGATTTATTATTCAAAGATAAGAAGCCAATCTCTATTTTTCCTTTGAGATATTCAACAAGTGAAGTTAAAGATGAGGATTTAGAAAAAATTGTTGAAATAAGTGGAGGAAAAATTGCTCAATGGTTCAAATGGCGAAATGTTCTTCGTAAAGCTCCTTTCCTTTATAATCACATAATCCATTGGCTTAACGAAATCTTAGAGATTTTGTATCCTGAAGATGAGGAGAGCTTAAAGGATGTTTCACAAGATGCTGAAAGAGCAGAGGTTCTTAGCAAAGCTGACATACTTGGTGCATTGCAACAAGGAGAAGATTTTGAAGCTGAAGACTTCAGTTCAGCAAGCCTGAACAAACACATCCTATCCTACTATTCGATGCAATTTCTCTATGGAGAAAAGCAATTGACATTCAAAAAATACAATAAGACTCCAAGTTTTGGATATCAAGATATTTTTGTGTCTATGTCCAGTATCTATACTTCCTTACCATTATTTACTTCTTTCAATCCAACTTTCTCAATGATAGCTGGAGGTTTAATTGAATGGATTGAAAAGAAACTGGAATTTGCTGCACTACAAGGGAATAGACAACTTGATCCCTACAATATCATTCCAAATGCTTTCTCATTTTATCTAGCTATCTTATTCTCAAAAACTGGTAAGATAAAGGAAAGAAAATATCTCTTAGCTAAATCTCTAGAAAAATTACTGACAAAGGATGTTTTGAAAGAAGGTCTCAAATGGCAAAAACAATCCACTCTCGCAATGCAAGGAAAGGACGCTGAGCAGGCAAACATAGAAGTTTCTGATGAAGAAGCAGATGAGAAGATGAAAGAGATTAAAGAGATTTTATCAACTTATGTAAAGGAACTGAAAATGCGTTCAGACAAAAAAACAGAATTAAATGTTATTATTGATGAAATGGGAATTATCGATAAGAACTATGATGAGATAAAAGATGACAAGGACGAATTCTTGAAAGTAAAAGATGAATATAAAGAATTGTTGAGTCCTTTCCAAAAAGATTTCATTTTGTCAATACAACTGTTTGAAAAAGATGCAAAGATACTTAATACAATAGCTCAGCTATTTGATTTCATAAACAAGTACATTCTTGTTGGCAGTAGTAACGCTCTATATGGTTTTTCACTACTTCTCTGGATGAGCACTATTTCGAATAATGGTTCTTTGAAATGGTTATTAGAAAAAACTGAAGACATTGTAGAACTTGAGGAAGAAGGAAGAATACTTGCATCGATTTCTGCAAAGTACAATACTGCCCTGCAAGGATTCAAAATCAGAGGGTATCCTCTAATTGAAACAACTGCACCAACCGTCATTATTCAAACTACTCAAAATCTAAGTGAGCTGTTAATAGCAAGAGATGTTTCAGAACAAGAAACAATTAATCTCTATCCTACCCTACTTAAGAACTTGAAAGAGATATATTCGTCTTAAGCTAAAAACGTACAAATAAAACATTTATTAACATAATATTCTCTTTCCCATTTATGCATTATCTAGCAGAATTAGCAGTTAGTATTGTCACAATCTATGGAGGAATAGGAGCAGGTTTCCTATTACAAAAGTGGCAACATGCTGATAAGCTGGGTAAGTGGATGTTAATGATCGGTCTAAACATCCTAACCCCTCTGATGCTCATTTTTGTTTTTCTGGATATTGAGACTTTTAGTGGAGTTAAATGGGGATATATTCTACTTGTTTGTACTATTGCAATGCTTATCTCTATGATTATCGATTGGATAATGATAAGAAAGAAAGAGATGACACCTGCAGCAAAAGGTGCAGAAATAAGTGCTAATGCATTCATGAACGGAATATTCTATCCCTTCCCTATTATCATAGGAGTTCTACCTCCGCAATATAGAGCTGAAGGATTACTCGCAGCATCTCTTTTTCTTTTATTCCAAGCAATTTACAGAAATAGTATAGGAGTTTATATTGGAATCCATTATGGATCTACTTCAAGAAAGTCTATTTTCAAAGTAATAAGACAACTATTACTATTTCCACCCACTTTAGGGATGATACTTGGAATAATACTCCGTTTTACAATTGGACAATATGAGAGCAGTGGTTTAGTTGGAATCACTGTACTTAACAATGTTACAATGTTCATCATGCTGGCTTTGGTTGGACTTGCTTTTGTATTTCCTAAAAGAGAAGAATGGAAGGAGATACCATTAGTCAGATCAATAATAGCAAGATTTGGTGGAGGATTAGTAACGGTACTAATCATTGCATTTCTCCCTCTCTCTTTCATAATAATGACACCTCTTATTATCCAGAGTATTTCGCCACCTGCAGTGAACAATACAGCTTATGCAAAATACTTTGAACTAGATGAAACTTTAACGAGTAGACTTATTACAATATTGACTCTAATTGCACTAATGTTTCTCCCAATTGAAATCGTAATTCTAATATGGTTACAGAGATTTTTGGGTATATAATTTGTGGTCATTCGGAACATTTTATAAGTTAGCTCTAGCTTGAGCTTATAGCACCAAAAATTAATGAGGAAAATCAAATGAAAAAGGATGTAGCTGTCCGTTTTGTTGGAAGTGCAGGAGATGGATTAGTATCATTTGGTCTGCTATTCAGCAAAATTCTAAAATTACATAATTTTAATGTTATAGGCTTCCGTAGTTATCAATCTGTTATTAGAGGTGGATATAATTCTTATCAGATTAGATTTTGTCAAGATGAAGTTTTATCAGTTGGAGAAGACGCTGATATTATTATTCTTTTGAATAAACATGTTGCTACTCTTCACAAACCAATGGTCAATAAGAATGCTATGGTAATTTACGATAATGATTATATCGATTTAGATGAATTAGGATATCCTGAAGATATTATCAAGTTACCCATTCCATTAGCAGCAATTACAAGAGAAATTTCCAAACTAAAAGTCCTCAAAAATACAGTAGGTTTTGGTGCGATTAGTTTTCTTTTAGGATTGGATGATGAGCTCATCAAAGAAGTTATTGTACAACAATTTGGTGTTAAAGGTGAAAAAGTAGTCAATGTGAATTTCCAAGCATTGGAGAAAGGACTAGAATTTGCTGAACAGAATGGATGGTTAGCTATATGGGAGAAACAAAAGTATGAAAAAGCTCAACAGATGGTCATTACTGGAAATGAAGCTTTTGCATTAGGTATGTTATCTGCTGGTCTAAAATTCTATAGCGGGTATCCAATGACACCTGCTACAAGTATTGTTCATTATCTAACCAAACATCTACCTAAGCTTGGAATGATTGTTAAGCAAACTGAGGATGAGATTGCAGCAGTAGGAATGGCTGTTGGAGCTGCTTATTGTGGGGCAAGAGCTGCTACAGGTACTTCAGGTGGTGGTTTTGCTCTAATGACAGAAATAATAGGAATGGCGGCAATTGAAGAAATTCCACTTGTAGTCATCAATTCTCAGCGTGCAGGTCCTTCAACTGGTATGGCTACTAAAACAGAACAAGCAGATCTCTTTCAAGTTCTAGGTGCTTCTCAAGGTGAATTTCCTAAAGTAATTTTAGCTCCTGGTACAGTTGAGGAAGCATTCAATGCTGGAATTGAAGCGTTAGAAATTGCTGAGAAATATCAAGTAGTTGTTCTAGTTCTATTAGATCTCTATCTTTCAGAACATATCGCAACAGTAAGAAAATTAGATTTGAAGAGAAAGAATCCACGTTTCCAAATTATGGATAAACCCAAAAAGGGTTACAAGCGATATGATCTGTCTACTGAAAATGGAGTTTCTCCAAGAACAATTCCTGGAACTGTAGATGGAATGTTTTTCACTGGTTCAAGTGAAAGAAATGAAGGAGGAACTTCTCTAGCTTCTACTCTTGCAGGATTACCCGATACCCTTCCATTGAGGATTGCTATGGTCGAAAAACGGATGAAGAAACTTGATTATATTCTGGAAGAATTAGATCCACCAGAGTTACAAGGATCCAAAAATGCAGATATAACTTTGGTTTCATGGGGGTCGACTGTGAATATAGTTAAGGAAGCTATGTTGAAACTTGAAGAAGAAGGGATAGCAACAAGTCATCTTCATATCCAATACGTCATGCCTTTTCATTCAGATGTAATTGAAACAATTCTGAAAGAAGCTAAAAACACTTTGATTATTGAACAAAATTACACAGGACAGATGAGAGATTATATCAGAATGAAGACTGGATTTTTGATAGAAAATAAATTATCGAGATGGGATGGAGAACCAATAGTGACGTCACAGATTGTTGAGAAAGCAAAGGAGGTACTAAAATGACAGAAGAGTTCAATTTAACAATCAAAGACTATCAAAGCGATTTCAAACCAACATGGTGTCCAGGATGTGGAAACTTCAGTCAATATAGAGCAATAAGACAAGCTTTAGTGGAATTGGAAATACCTCCTGAAGAAGTAGTTTTAGTAAGTGGAATAGGTTGTTCTTCTCATATGCCTAACTTCCTGGAAACATATGGACTTCAAACAGTTCATGGAAGAGGTATACCTGTAGCTACTGGAATAAGACTTGCTAATCCAAAGTTAACTGTTTTAGTTTATTCTGGAGATGGAGATTGCTACGGAATTGGTGGTAATCATTTCCTTCATGCTTGTAGAAGAAATGTTGATATTATTACCATAGTTTCTGATAACTTCGTTTATGGTTTAACTACAGGTCAAGCATCAGCTACAACTCCTGTTGGTACCATTACAAGAACTACTCCAAGAGGTTCAATTGAAAATCCAGTTAACCCTGTTGCTGTTGCTCTTTCTGCTGGTGCTACCTTTGTTGCAAGAGCCTTTTCTGGTGATCTTCCACATCTCAGCTGGGTTATCAAAGAAGCTATAGCTCATAGAGGTTTTGCTTTTGTTGATGTGTTAAGTCCTTGTATCACTTTCAATAAAAATCAAACTTTTGATTATTTCAGAGGTAAGGTTTTCAAAGTTGAGGATGAAGGTCATAACATTGAGAATTATCAAGCTGCTGTAGATTATGCAAATCAATTTACCATTCAAGAAAAAATACCTATTGGTATCTTCTATCAAATAGAAAACAAAACTACCTACGAAGAAAGAGATTTCGCTCTCAACCAAGGTGTAATTCCAGCTCGCACATCCTTAGAGTTAACTGATGAACAAATTAAGATCATCACTGAGGAGTTTTACTAGGGAGAGGCTGAATATGAAATTCAACAAGCAGGAAATTATTAAACTTGGCGTAACAGCTGCTATGCTAATAACAGCTGTAGTTTTGACCATGCATTTTACACAAGGAACAGTTGCTCCTGTAAGTCATGAAGCTACACTCAATTGCTACTATGATAATGGAGTGAATCAGTATACTAAAACAGTAGACTTCTCATTTGATCTTTATCGAAACGATACTTTTCCTGAAGTAATTGAAACCTACGATCTTGGAGACAATCTAACATTATGGATAAGTTATTCACCTAAGGTTCAGATTGGTTACAATAAGCAGTTAACAATCAGAGCATCAATTACTGATGAACTCAATAATACTGTTTCACCACTTCCTCAAATTGGTAACTTCAGTTTAGATATAACAAGTAGTTCTGAAGATGGTCTAGATCTCACTCTTCCTGCTTCATCTGTAAGAGCAGATTACCAAGATCAACAGTGGGTTATGTTTACTCTAAGATTACCCTATAAAGCAAACATAGTTTTATCACTTCTATTTATTGTAGGTATCCTTTGGGTAATGGAAGCTATTCCTTTAGTAGCAACAAGTTTATTGATACCTATTATTGGAGTAATCTTCCTAAATCTTGGTGCTAAAGGACTGCTTGCACCTTTTGCTGAACCAGTTATTTTTCTGTTTCTTGGAGGTTTTGTAATCTCAAAAGCCATGAACAAGACAGGTTTAGATAAATGGATCTCTCTGAACATTGTACGAATCAGTCCAGATAATCCAAAAATTCTAATGTTGTTGATGATGGTTGTTACAGCTTTTCTATCAATGTTTATGTCTAACACAGCAACAGCTGCTACAATGATTCCAATAGCTGTAGCAGTTACAGATAAGCTCAAAGTGAACAAAGAAATCGATGAAGAGCATATTGAAAAATATGGGAGAGCTTTAATCCTAGGAATAGCTTATAGTGCTTCTCTTGGTGGGATTGGTTCCGCAATCGGTACGCCTGCAAATCCTATTGCAATAGCTTTACTATCAGAATATGCTGGTGTCCAAATTACATTTACTCAATGGTTTGTTTTTGGTTTACCAATTGTAATTCTGATGCTTCCTCTCATCTGGCTTTATCTTTGGTTTGTTTTCAAACCTAAAGTTCCTAAAGGTAGCATATCAAATGCTAAAACAGCTGTTAAGAAAGAATTGGATAATATGGGTAATTTAAATTGGAAACAAATTTATGTTCTTGCAGTTTTTGTTACCGCTTTGATATTATGGTTCTTAGAAGGAACAATCAAGAAACATCTGTTTCCAACATTTTCATCTTCTATTGTAGCTATCATAGCTGCTTTCTTGCTATTTGTTCCAGCAGTTTTTGAAAAAGGAACAGTACTTAGAGGGAATGATGTTAACGATCTAAATTGGAATGCAATTCTGATCTTCGGAGGAGGATTAGTGCTGGGTGTGATTCTTACGGAATCTGGAGCTGGTGATCTTATAGCATTTTCACTAGAAGGAATTGGTATTTCGAGTAGCATACTTTTCATTGCCCTTATTGCCGTGGTAAGTATAATACTAACGTTCATAGCTTCAAATACAGGTTCTGCATCTATACTTGTTCCGTTGGTTATTCCTCTTGGATTATTATTCAACATAGATCCAGTTCTTCTAGCTGTGGTTGCAGCGATTGGTTCTAGTGTTGATTTTATGCTGCCTCAAGGAACACCACCAACTATGATAGCTTATAGTACAGGAAAATACAAAGTAAGAGAAATGGCAAGAATCGGATCCGTGGTAGATGTAGTTGGATTACTATTGATAGCTTTTGTTCTACCTTTCTTCTGGAGAATGTTAGGAATAGTTTATTTCTAATTTCCTTTTCCTTTATTTTATTCAATATCATTTTCATCTTTGGTTGGTTCAGGTTTCTTCGAAGGCCACCAATTCCATTTTTCTGCAATAGACATTATCGCTGGTACCAATACTGTTCGAATTACAAAGGTGTCAATAATAACTGCTATACATAATAGGAATCCAAATTGAATGAGAACCATTTCTCTAGCAAGTAGCAATCCAGAGAAAGCAATTGCCATAATGATCCCTGCCGCTGTAATTATGTTTCCTGTTTTGAACAAACCTTTGTGAATAGAAGCTTTTTCAGTGAACCCTTTGTTTCTAAATTCACTTATTCTACTGAGTAAGAAGATATCATAATCTAATCCTAAACCTATCAATATTGAGAAAGCCATTATAGGTGTAATCCAGTAGAGCGCACTAACCTCTCGCAAAGCTGGAGAAATTCCGTGAAATGCCGTGGTTTCGAAAACTAGTACACTTAAACCATAAATCCAGGATAGAGTTAGACCTATTGTCAAAATTAACCTGAGAGGAATGAATACAGATTTGAACATTATTGCTATTAGAACATACACAACGCATATTGTAATGATAATCATCATTGGGAAGTATTTGTATACTTCATCTATTGCATCAACCATGAAAGCTGATCCTCCTGCTAAATGAAGTTCGAATCCTTCTTCTTGATATTCTTCCAAGATAGCTCTAGTTTGCTTTATCCAACCTTCAGCTAAATCTCCCCAAGGATCAAAAGGAGTTTGGATCTCAATTAGTGTAGTGGAATTATCTGCGTTTGTATATCTGTTGAAAATTGTTCTGTATATGTCCCCATATTCTCCACTAATATTAAGAAACATCACAGATAAATCATAAGAAATCCAAATACCACTTAGCTGCATAATGGAGATATAGCTCTCATTCAGAACATCCGTATCATTAGCCAATCTTACAAGAATTGATTTCGTTTTGTTAAAGAATTGTTCATTCATAATCCCATTACTTTGATTTGTTTTAATGAGAAGATAATGGGGAAGAACTTGACCAGGTTCGAAATCATTTCCCATTGCAATATATCCTTCCCTAGAGTCAGATCCTCTTGGAAGCAATTGTTGAAAATCTATAGATCTTTCAAACTTAAAAACTTGGATAGATACTGGAATAGCGATTGCTACAATTGCAATGATTACAAATGGAGCAAATTTCGTAGAGAATTTCCCTATTTTAAACCATATACTCTTAAACTGAGCTTCAAGTTCCTTTTTATCAGCTTCTTCTTTGGTTTGAGGTTCCTGTTTTACAATTTTCCTGTATAAACTGAATTTTTGGAAGAATTTAGTAAAAGTTAATAAAAGTGCTGGAGTCAAAGTAAGATTCACTCCAAGAGTCACAATTATTGTAATAGCTGCTCCTAATCCAATTGTTGATAATAATTCTAGTGGAAAAAATATTAATCCTAGAAAAGTTACAGCTAGAGTTAATCCACTTACAGTGATTGTATGACCTGCATGTTCATTCATTAATTTAACTGAGTCAGAAACAGTTTTTCTTTTAAGAATTTCTTCTCTGAATCTAGAAAGAAGAAACAGGGAGTAATCAATTGATAAAGCTATTACCAAGCTCATTACAATCGATGGGACAAAAGAAAAAACATTGAGTACTAGTGCAATTGGATAAATAATAAGAAACGATGTCAGAACACTAATCGCCATTGAGAGAATAGGAAGTATCATCAATCTTAGGCTTCTTAGAAAGAAAGCTAAAACTAGCATCGCAAGAGGAATAACTATCATGTCCATCCTAGTCATATCTTGAACAGTAGCTTCCCTCATTTCTATATACATTACAATAAAACCAGTCATCAATATAGAAACTTCTTCTTCATCATATTCAATAGTATCAATTTCTGATTTTAGGTATTGTATGAAAGCTACTCCTAGTTCTTTGTTTGATTCATATTCAATCTCCACAATAAGTAAGAGTGATCTTTCTTCTGGAGAAACAAACTGCTCAGCAGCTTCGTTGAATCCTGCATCAATAAAGGGATAATATCCTAGTATGGAAAGTATGATTTCATTATTCTCAAAAGAATTAATTTGGTCAATAATTGTGTCAGAAAGATCACGAGTCGCTGGATTTACTATACTTTCGTTTTCATTAACAGATCGAATTATAATAACAATACTTGTCTGATTGGCAAACGTTGGAAACTCCTCTACTAGAACTTCTTCAGCTATTGCACTAAGAGAATTTTCTGGGGTATCGAAACTAGAAGAAGTTTCATCCAGAAGTCTAGGTCCTAACCAAATCCCAAATCCTAGTATTATAACCCAAAACACGATTATTACTATCTTGTATTTTTCTAGGAATTTATGATATCTATCAATGAAACCCATCTACTCACTAACATGTTTAGATGTAGAAACATTATTTAAAATTTGCACATCGACCTTCGAGTATTTACATAAAAAGGAATAATGCAAAAGAATTAAAAAGCGACTATCAGAGTTCAAACAGCATTCAAACAGTGTTCAAAATGGAGAAAAAGCAAATATCAATTAATGATCTGTTTCTGTTAAAGACTATCAATAACGTTAAAATTCTTCCTGGGAAGGAATTCCTTTTTGAAGAACAAAAAATGAGTGAAAAGGAAAATAAGTATTTCTCTGCAATTTACAAGTATGATAATGAAGGGAAAATCAAACAATTTTCTAGCGGTCTGACTCAGGATAAATCGATGAAGTTTTCACCTGATAAAACGAGGATTGCTTTTCTTAGTTCAAGAGGGAAGGAAGATTCCAAACCTCAAATTTTCATCATGTCTGTAGATGGAGGAGAAGCGATTAGATATACCAACGTTCCAAATGGAGTTACCGAATTTAGTTGGTCGTTAGATGGATCAAAAATTGCTTTTATTCATAGAGTAAATCTTGACGAACAAGCTGAAGAAGATAAGAAAGAAGATGATAAAAAGAAATTAAATGACACTGAACTGAAAGTTGAGAAACTAGAAAAAGATGAGAAAGAAAAAAAGAAGTCTGATCCTCGAGTTATCAAGAAAATAGTATATAGAAAGGGAACTGCTTTCATGGATGATAAATTCAGTCAAGTGTATATCCTAAACATTGATGATAAAAAAATTAAGAGAGTAACCAAAGGAGTTTATAATTACCTTTCACCTGTTCTAAGCGAGAAACAAGATAAAATATATGCTTTACTTCATAAAGAGAAGGGATCGCTCAATGATCTTTATGAGTTTTCTTTACTCGAAGTTAATTTAGAAACAAAAGAGGAAAAAGAGCTAAAGGTCATCTATGGTTTTGGTTCCGATCTGGTTATTTCCCCCGATGGACAATGGCTAGCTTTCACTGAAAGTATAAAATCCGATATAGTTTCTACGCAAAATACTGATATTAAGATTTTGAATGTCAATACAAAGTTAGAAAAATGGGTATCTCAGGAAATTGACAATCATGCACATTCGCCAGTATTTGATATAGAATCGAATTACGTTTATTTCATTTCAGATGAATGGGAAAAGGAAGTAGTAAATAGATACAGCATTGAAAGAGAGTCCATTGAGAAACTGTATTTAGGAGATTCGTTTGTTCAATCCTTCGATGTTGATAGTGAACAAGGGTTAATCCTACTTAATGTATCTACTAAAGTAGATTCTTCATCATTAGTTTTGTACGATTATGTCTATAAAGAAACAAAAGTACTTAGATGTTCTAATCAAAAATGGTTAAATGAGAAACTTCTTTCTTCTACAGAAGAAGTAAGATACAAAGGTTATAATGAGAAAGAAATCCAAGGATGGATTGTAAAACCACCTAATTTTGATGAAGGTAAAAAATATCCTCTAGTTCTTAATATTCATGGAGGTCCTCATGCAACATGGTCTCCATATGATCGTTCGATGTGGTTTGAATTTCAATATCTGGCTTCAAAAGGATATGTCGTTTTCTACTGTAACCCTCAAGGTTCCAGCGGTAGGGGATATGATTTTAGATATATAGTTGAGAATTGGGGAACCAAACCAGAACAAGATATTTTGAAGGGAGTTGATGAGGTTATTAATAAGGGATATATCGATGAGAATAATCTCTTCATTACAGGTGGAAGTTATGGTGGATATATGACTGCTTGGATAGTAGGACATGATGATAGATTCAGTGCAGCAGCTCCTCAAAGAGGGGTCTACAACCTAGTCAGCTTTTGGAGCATTACTGATGTTACCCAATTCACAAAGGATGAAATTGGTGCATTTCCATGGGAAGATTTAAACAAAATGTGGGAACTTTCACCAATAGCTTATGTTGATAAAACTAAAACTCCTTCTAGAATTATCCATTCTGAATTAGATTTTAGAGTCCCTATTGCTCAAGCTGAAGAATATTTTGCTTCCCTTGTGAAATTAGGTGTTGAAGCAGAATTGATTAGGTATCCTGAGGAAGGTCATGAATTAAGCAGATCAGGGAAACCAAAACATATGAAAGATAGATTGGAAAAGATATCGGAATGGTTTGATAATCATAAAAAGGAATAGCTCATTGTGTGTTAATTTCATCTTTTTCATGACCATCGGAAATACTAGGTGTTCTTTTTCTTCTTCTGATGAAACTAAAGGTTTCTTTGTTGTATTCAATCAATTCCGTGAAATTATTTTTACTAAAAAGTGTTTTCCAGAAAGGTAATTTTAGAGTAAGAATCATTGAGATAAAAAGTGAAAGAACCAATACTTGATGTAACCATTTGATCATTATTATGATGAGGAAATTGGCATAAATAATCCATCCAATGAAAATCAAGAATATGGGTATACCTATGTATTTTCTCTTGAAACTCAAGTTCCAATCTCCAAGAGCAATTACTATGAAGGTTATGAAAAATGGATCATAATATTTGAAGCATCCTCTAGCAAGAAAAAGGTGAAAACCAATTGAAAAAATAGCCATAAAGGAGCTAAGAGAGTGCTTATCTTGTTTTAATCTTGGTGCAGTGATCAGAAGAATTAGATATGAAAGAAAATTAAAAACTAAAAACTGAACTTGATAGAGATTTGCTTGAAAGTAAATCCAAGCTAGTTTATCCCATCCCCAGTACAGGAATGAATGAAAAAGAGATGTTGGAAAATATACTTGGAGCCAATCTATGGAGAATCTAATATGATGCTGGGCAACCCCAGGAGCAAAAAGACTTCCCATAAACCAAACTGGGTTCATAAAAATCCATGGTATAACAAACACAAAAGAAGTTAAAACAAAATAGCAAAAGAATTCGAGACTTCTTTTTCTGTTGTTTCTATAGATATATATCAACCAGAGTGGAAAAAAGAATAGAGCTAATTGTTTTGACATAAATGCAACAGCAAGGAATATACTAGATAATTTGATTTTATCCGTAATTAAGAAGTAATAAGCTAGTATAGTAAAAAAAGTGAATAAGTAAGTATTTAAAAAAAGAATGTCATTATAAAATACAACCAGCGGCATAAATATGTAAATTAATGCAGATAGAAATGCAATGACAATTGAATATGATTTTTGATGTTTCTTTGTACTCTTATTCAAAATGATTAGAAAAATCAAAACTGTTGTTAATGAATCAAAAAAAGATGGTAGAAATCTTACTGTTTTCCAAGCAATGTTTATAGGTGATCTATTAGGATAAGCAATCGAAATAAAATAGGAACCTAATACAAGAATGTATACAAATACAGGACCATAGTAGTAACCGCCTAAAGGCCTTTCTAACTCTGGTGTATAAGGAATCCAGCTACCGTTTTTGAAGGCATTCAGATAATTAACATAATAATAACTTGCATCATCATAAGTTTCCCAATAGTAACCCTCTGGGGAGATATATGGTTCTAGATTATGATTCTTATTAAACCAAAGACTGAACATGTGTCTAAAGGAAATAGAAAAAAAGAAAATGAAAATGCATAATAGTAGAATCTTAAGACGATAATAATCTTCCTTCTTAAACCAATAAATCATCATTGAAAAGGAAGGTAGTCGCATATTATTTCTAAGAACTAATAATTGTTAAATTTTCTGCACATATGTTAATCACAAAAAAGTTAGATTATTTTTCTTTAAATTCCTCTTCCATCTTACTCTTTTTATCTTTAAACTTCACATCAGATAAGAAGCGTTTTTTTGCTCCTTCTATATATTCAGTTTGTTTTTCAATCATGATGAAATTGCGATTGAGAGTTTTAGCAACAACTCCAGTTGTACCCGTTCCAGCTAAAGGATCTAAGATAATATCTCCTTCATTTGATGTTATAGATATAACTCTTCTTAGGAGTTCAATCGGTTTTTGAGTTGTGTGAAGTTTGTTTCCGTCTTCTTTTTTTAACCTCTCATTTCCGGTGCAGAGAGGAATTACCCAGACATTCGCACCAACTTTCCCAATACCAAATTTCTTGGCAAGATTTTTATCAAAAGTATATTTTTTTGCATCTTTTTCTTTTACCGCCCAGATCATCGTTTCAGTTGCATTAGTAAACCTTACACCCAACCAATTAGGCATAGCATTACTTTTGACCCAATGAATAGAATTCAGAATCCAGTAACCAAAATCCTGAAGGATTTTTCCTATACGAAAAACACTATGGTAAGTTGAAATTACCCAAATTGTAGCTGCAGGTTTCATAATCCGTTTCAATTCAGTTAAAATGCTCTCGATAAAACTATCATATTCATCAAAGGAACCGAATTTGTCCCATTCATCTTCTACACCCTCAACAGCTGTATTTACATTCCATCTTCGCAATTGTTTCTTTGGGAGTTGAAGAAAATATGGTGGATCCATGAAAATGAGATCTACTGATTCATCAGGCATTTTTTTTAGAACTTCTAGTGCATCACCTTGGATTATTTTGTTCTTGATATCTTCGATTTTATATTCG
>JAEOTK010000321.1 GCA_016839875.1 Candidatus Heimdallarchaeota archaeon | reverse complement strand
TCTTAGTATCATTAGTACTGAAAGTACAGACGATTCTGAGCATCCTTACATGGCTATTGATAATACTGGTACAATTCATGTTGTCTGGCACGATATAACTAACTATCAAAGTGCTGGATCGGACGAAGATATTTTCTATAAATACTTTGATCCTCAATTTTTAACTTGGACAATTACTGAAGTCATCTCTGTTGAAAGCAATCTTGTAGCTGCTTATGCTGCAGTTGCAGTTGATCAAACGGGAGTAGTACATATCGCGTGGGAAGACATAACTCCTTATCCTGGAACAGGTTCAGATTGGGATATATATTATAGATATAGAAATACACCTTCTGATGATTGGACTACATTAGCTTTAGTTTCTGAAATGTCAGATCATTCTTATGTTCCAGATATGGTTGTCGATAGTTTGGGTCATATCCACATTATCTGGTATGATGCTACAGATTATAACGGTGCAGGATTAGATTTTGATATTTTCTATAGAAAATACGTAGGTCCTCCTCAAGAAGCATTCTTGTATCCTATCACTCCCAATCCCTCTCAACCAGGGAATGTAACAATAGACTGGGAAGAATCTTTTGGAGCACAAAATTATGATATATACAGAGATCAATCATATATACTTTCAACAAGTTCTCTAACTCCAATTGCTTCAGTAACAACCAATACTTTCGTAGATGACTTGAATTCAAGTGGTACTTACTACTATTCTATAGTAGCAAGCAATTACATCAGTGATAGTGAGTTATCAAACATTGAATCAATAGAAATAGTTAGTACTCGAAATGGATTCTTTGGAGATTTCAATTGGGGTGAGATCGTAGTGATTGCAGGTATAGTAGCTGCAGTACAAATAATTCTAACAGTAACATTGGCAATACTACTAAAACCATCACCTAAATCCACAAAGAAGAAAAAATAGATTCTTTTCTTCTTTTTTTCTATTTTTCAGATAGACTAATATTCTAGAAAATTTTTTTTATTTTGATGGAGAAAGATTCAAGCAATTCAGAAATTCTTGAACAAATCAAGAAATGGGCCCTTGAAAATCTATTAGATGAAGAGACACTCTCCATTTTCCTTATTGGTTCTTGGGCCGAGGGAATTCAGTCTGAAATCAGTGATATTGATATTGTTGTTGTCAAAGAATCGCTTTCTCCTTTTATTCAGAATAAGAAGACAACTGCTCATGAAAAACATCTTGACATATGGTTTCATGATAAAAATTACATGCTTAATACAATCAACAAACAGATTGAAAGTTTGAGTGACATTTATCAAATCTCTCTTTATGTTTCATTTTTTGGAAAATGTGAAGTATGGTATGAGAAGGATAATTTCATCCAGAACAATATTTCTATTTGTGAGAAATGGCAATGGAATCCCGAACATAGACTTTTCATCCAGATGATGGGTAAACCTCCAGAATCCCCTTGGGCAATTAAAGCATATGAAGAGAATTTGGAAATACTTGCTAGATATGAATATAGATTTGATAATGGACTCCCAATCACTCACAGACTGAAAGAGTACCCAGAACTCCATCCTGTGGTCGATGAAAATAAAGTTATGGAATTGTATAAAGCAACGATGTTTCTGTATCAAGAACAAAGGATAGAAAGAGAATGGACCGAAGTCATAGATGCAAAAAAAGCTATACAAGACAAAAAATGGTCTGTTGCTTTCATATCCTTGAAGGATGTTCTTTATTTCTTACTTAGAAGATATACTTCCCCTCCTTCTATGGAGTTAAGAGATCCAAGCTTCTGGAGCTTTGCAGAAGGAAAGATCATTCCAGCTGAATTCATTAAAGCTTTTGATATTGCCTACCTTTGAAAAAAGCTTTTAACTCTACCTAAAACTATATCCTAGATGAAAGTTCTGATTACTGGTGCTTTTGGAAACATAGGTCAAAGTACTCTGAAAGCTCTTCTTGAAAAAAATCATCAGGTTACATGTTTTGATCTTTTTAATAAAAGAAATAAAAAAATTGAGAAGAAATTTCAGAAAGAAAAATCGTTTCTGACCATTTGGGGAGACATAACTAATCAAGCAGCCATAGCAAAAGCTGTAGAAGATCAAGATTGCATAATTCACCTGGTCGCAATAATGCCACCTATATCAGAGAATAATCCAGATCTTGCATATGAAATTAATGTTACTGGAACAAGATTAATTGTAGAAGAAGCTTTGAAACAGTCTAAACCTCCAAAATTAATCTACTCAAGTTCATTTTCCATTTACGGTCCCCAAGATCCAAACAATCCTCCTCTTACTTCTGAACAACCAATTAATCCAACTGATGTCTACACAAATAACAAAGCGGATACGGAGAAGATTATTCAGGAAAGTGGTCTTCCTTGGACTATTTTTAGATTAGCAGCTATACCTACTCTTTCTATAGTAGGTAATGACCTAAGTCTTCTGTATGGGATACCTATGGATCAAAAAGTTGAATTCGCTCACACTTATGATGTTGGACTTGCTTTTGCCAATGCTTTAGATGATACAACTAATAACAAAATCTTGATGATAGGTGGAGGAAAAAAATGCCAATTCATTAACCGAGATTTTATTAGAGGATATCTTGAAGCCCTGGGTGTAGGAATGCTCCCTGAATATGTTTTCAAACCAGTATCAAAACCTGAAGACTGGTATTATACAAATTGGATGGATACTAAAGAATCCCAAGAAATTTTGCAGTTTCAAAAACATACATTTGAGGATTATCTAAAAGAATTAAGGAAGAGAACCAGATTGTTGAGAATATTTACTATATTCCTTCGACCTTTTGCTAAGTGGATTTTAATTCGCAAATCTCCATATTATAAGTAATCAATAGAAGGTAATAGTTCACCTTTCATAACAGCCAAACTTGCTCCTCCTCCTGTAGAAACAAAGGATATGTCTTTCTCAAAATCAAATTTCTCGAAGGCAGCTGCTGAATCTCCCCCTCCTACAAATGTAGTGATATTACGTTCTACTAGGAATTGAGCTAGTTCCTTGGTTCCTTTCTCAAATTCATCAATCTCGAACATCCCCATTGGTCCTGTCCAAAGCGCTTCCTTAGAATCAGCTAGAACTTTAGTGAACTCCTTTATGGTTTGTGGTCCGATGTCAGCTCCAATCTGTCTACTTCTCATTGCCTTACTTGAGACTACTTCTATAGGTACAATTCGACGTAAATCTTCTGTTACTACAAAGTCTTCAGGTAGATATATTTTTGTTCCAACTTCACTAGCTTTAGTGATGAGATCTTTCACTTGATCTACAAAAGTTAAATCCTTTACAGACATGCCTATTTCAAAACCTTGTGCCAATAAGTATGTAAAAGCTAATCCTCCACCTATCAAAATATTATCAGCTAGTCCAATTAGATTTTCAATAGCCGGTAGTTTATCTTCAATTTTTACTCCTCCAATAATTGCGGTCATTGGTCTTTCTGGCTCTGCAATGGTGTGTGAAAGGAATTTGAGTTCTTTAGCCATTAAGAAACCTATTGCTTTTTCTTCAACATAGTTCGCTACTGCACAGGTACTAGCATGTTCTCTATGAGCTGTTGCAAATGCATCATTGATATAGACATCAGCATAATTTGCAAGCTGTTCAGCAAATGCTTTGTCATTCTTCTTTTCTTCAGGATGAAACCGAGTATTTTCTAACAAGAGTATTTGCTGTTGATTAACTTTATTAGCCATTGCTTTGACTTCTTTTCCAATACAATTATCAGCTTTGTAAATTCTATAGAGTGGTAGATATTCTCTAAGCTTTCTAGCCACTGCATCCATTCTCAAAGACTCTACAACTTTACCTTTTGGTCTCCCCCAGTGGCTCATTAATATTATTTTACAATTTTCATTAAGTAAGTAGTAAATAGTTGGTAGAGTATATCGAATTCTTCTGTCATCTGTTATATTACCCTCTTGGTCCATTGGGACATTGAAATCAACTCTCACGAGAACTCGCTTATTCCTAACATTGAGGTCAGTAATCTCGTTCTTTTCTTTGAATTTAAGAATATTAGTCATGTCTCTTTGATCAGGTTTCAGTGGTTTATCTTCTGTAATCAGCATCTTAAACACCAAATGTATACAAATACAATATTTTCTTTGCTTATATATTTAATCGATTCTTGAGAAGTACTATTCTTCTCTTATTAGATGTTTGAATCTTACTTGAAATTCTAAAATGATTTGCTCCACATTTTCTGTGAATTCTTCAGTTTGAAAGAATACAGCTTTATTCAGATAATCCCTAACTTCATCCCAACTAACACAATTTTCGACCAATCTTAAAATTCGTCTCGCACTAGAAGCTCTAACCCTTGGATACATCCCAACTACGAAGATGAAATCTTCCCTAGTTTTGAAATAATAGTCTACTCCTTCCATTTTAATACAATATAACTGAGTTCCCAATTCTTTTGAAAAAGCAATCATAGCAGCACTAAAGCCTGAAAAAAGAACTTCATCAATAACTTCAC
>JAEOTK010000320.1 GCA_016839875.1 Candidatus Heimdallarchaeota archaeon | reverse complement strand
TCCCAGTATTGTTTGAAAAATCCTGCACTACAATTACAGAAATTCTTTGAGATATCTTTTTCTTCCCCTTTCTTGATAGCTCCTCGTACCCAAGCACAATAACATGAATAGTATCTTTTCATCTTCTCATCCTCACTACTTAGGAATTTCTGCATTTGGTAAGGAATTTTGGTAACAATAATTTTGTCGCCTTCTCTAACACCCGGTGTAATTGTTCTTGAATTCTTCACGTACTCTACTACTTTGTCATCTACATATTGTGCATATTCAAGAGTCCCCTCATCTCGATGTTTCTGCAATCTCTCAATAAATTCCTTTTTTTTCAGTTCTAGAAATTTATCAATATTCTTTAATTTCAGAAAATCTTCTCTATCTCTTTTGATTGGTTCAACAGGACGACCATGCAAACATGGTGAAAGAATTTCTATTGTTTTTTCTTCACCAATTCTTTCTTCCATCCGTTTCATTATTTCTTTTGTAAAATCTGGTTTCTTATCAGGATGAATACCCAAAGCAGGAATTGTGAGATCTTTGAAAATCTCATCCCTGGTTTCCTCGTTAAAATGCTCTGCGATTCTAGTATGAAGATTATCCATTGCGTTATACCCTTCAACTATATCGATAACCTCGATGATATAATCATACTTTTTCGTGAAATTTGCATAATTAATTACAGCTCTTAGAAGGTCAAGAATTGTCTCTTCTTTCCCATTTGCTAAAATCTCTGTATATTGCATTATTTTTCCTTCAGGAATAGAATCCATGTCAATTCCTTCTTTCTTTAGAAATTCAAGGAATTCCAGAAGTCTGACTATGAATTCTGATACTTGTTCCTGTTGAACATTATTTTCCAGCATGTATTTCTCAAAAGCTTTTTGATTCAAAATATTACACCTGCGTGAAGTAACTACTATTTTAGAAACTGATTTCTTTAAACAGTTATATGTCTTATTGAAATAAATCTAATAAAAGAAAAATATGAAAATAAGATGATCTATTTTAAATTCTTATTTTCTTCTTCGAGAGAGCATCGCACTTGAGCCAATAAATCCTAAGAATATCAGACTCAATATGATTCCTATACTTGAGAAAGGTGTCGCAGTAGGCTCTGGTTCTTCTTCACCATTACCGGGTTCTACACACAAGTTATCAAATTCATCAACCCATCCACTGTTTGGAGCTATGTCAACAATTGTAAAATTAGAAGTATTTGCCACGCCCTGAACAACATCACCAGTTCCTAAAGGACTTCTTCTATGGATTGCTCCATCAATATCAAATGAAATATCATTCCCTGAAATCACTGCAACATCTAAATCAGGATCCGCTCCTACCCAATTATTTCCATCCCACCAAAAAGAACCTTCAACTTTTGTACTACCGTCTGAGGTACGATAATAACGAAAAGCGTTAATGTATGAATTGTTTATCCATTGATCGCCAACCCAGCGACAATCAAAATGTGCAACATACTCATACACATCAGTACTCCAAGTTTCAGTATCAGGACTTGTATCTTCCATACTTGTATCAATCCAGATATTATAGAATCTCCATGAGTTTACACCACTATCATTGTAATAGGGATTCTCAGCTAAAGTTAATTCTAATACTGATTTAGAAATGGTCATATTTGTTATGTCCAGATATGGGCTAGAAGCATCACCTACTGGATCTGTTTCCCATCCCGCGTATGTTATCTCAGTATTAGATGTAGCAACAAAGAATAGAGTTGCGATAAACATAAAGATGACAATACTTTGTTTTTTCATAATATAATATAGTATTTTTTTGTTAAAAACCTAACTTATACTGCAACTAGAAGAGAAAGTTAAATCTAATTTGATTTCTCCTTATCTGCAAGTTTTATCCTCTCAATCAACAATTCAGCAAATTCTTCTGCAGCAGCTTTGCACTCTTCTGAAAGAGGAGTATCAAAGTACATTAGTTTAGGTTGAATTCCAACATATGCTATGACTAAATCGGGAACGATTGGTTTTAGAAATTCCTCTAACATTGTTAGAGATAATGTGTGCGTTGAAAGATGAAAACCACTTGAAACTGCTTCCTTTGGAAAAATGGCAATTGCTCCTGGTATTTCTTTCATGTCTGCTGCATCTAATACCATTATCCTATTTGGCTCGATGTTACTTATTTTTCCTAGAAAATGTTCTGGAACCCTTTCACAATAGAAGAGTGTCACCCAACTAGGTAAACTCTCTTTTTGCAGTTGAGTTAAAACATGTAGACCCACTGCATCGTCACCATTATCCTCGTTCCCTATTCCAAGAATAACGAATTTATCACCACTTATCAGAAAATTATCTATAATACTAATGAATTCTTCTGTAAATTGATCTTCAGATTCTGTGTTAGACATCTAAAATGATGATATGAAAGATGTTCATAAATCTTCTTTTGGTTATCTTAGATAATTATACACTCTATGTTTTGACCAAAAATAGCAACGTTTAAAATAGTCTTGGTTCTTCTTGCTATTACTAGAAACTGAGCCGATAGCAACGGCTAGCCGGGGACCTAGGGCGTCCTTGTACCAGAAGCGCTCTATATGCTGGGGTGAATGCTGATGCTGAGGCTTCATTGAAGTTGATACGCCTTGTCTGGATAACGTCGAAGCGTCGACCCATAGGATTGTATATTCTGGAGGCGGTTTCAGAGGAAATCGTTAGAAAGGATAGGGTCAAAATGGGTCAGGCACGGAAGTGAGCAGCTCTAAGATCGATATGTGATGCTTATGGTAATCGGCGTGGAGTTTATAGACATGAAACGGCTTCTGATCTGATGTCAAACTTCAGGTCGCTATGTTCGGCTCAGTTGTCTACCTTTTATTTTGCATAAAATAGTTAATTATAAAACAAAAAAAGAAGTTGGAAATCCTACATTTAGTAGGTTTCACATAGTAGTTCGAAATAGTTGCTTGGATGACTGCAGCAAGGGCATGTGTGAGGGGGTTCTTCACCTTCATGAACATAACCACATTTTCTGCAAACCCATTTCACTTTTTCTTTCTTCTTGAAGACTGTTTTTGCTTCAACTTGTTCAAGAAGTTTCAAGTATCTCTCTTCATGATGAACTTCTGCTTTGCCTATTGCACGAAGACGATCAGCAATTTTAGGAAATCCTTCTTTATCTGCAACATCTGCAAATTCAGGATACATAATAGTATGTTCATAATTTTCACCAGCTATAGCTGCTTTGAGATTAGCAATAGTGTTATCTAAAACTAAAGGTGCTTCTGCTTCAACCTTGATTTCTTCATCATGAATCTTTAGTTTCTTTTTAACTTGCTGAATCATTCGAAAATTCCATTTAGCATGTTCTCTTTCATTATCTGCTGTAACTAGAAAGATATCTGCAATTTGCTCATAACCTTCCTTTTTAGCAGCTTTAGAGTACATGGTATAACGGTTTCTTGCTTGACTTTCACCAATGAATGCTTTTGTGAGATTTTTTAGTGTTTCACTCATTTTATTTGACTCTCCTCTATTTAATTAGAAATATGGTCGGGTTTCGGTAAGATAATGAATTAAAAATTATTTTGGTCTTTGTGTAAAGAGGATTTCTTAAAATAGTTCAATCTTCAATCTGTTCAAACAACCAACAACTCTTACACAATTTACCTGTTGTTGCTTCACCACAAGATTCACAGCTCTTAAGCTCCTTATCTGATTTATATTCTTTAATCATATTAAGTAGCTTATCTTGTCCTCTAACAATATTGAAAGACAACATAGGTTGTTTCTCTTGTGTTTTAAAAATAAACTCTCTCACCTCACCCCTATATGCTTCTACTGCATAAGGACAAGGAATTTCCTGATATTCGAGGTCATTCACTAAACAATACATTACTATTTCTGCTTGTGGAGTTGTGCGAAAAGGTTTTGCTCTAGGAACAAGCCTTTCATGTATTTTTCTGGGAGTTGGATCTAATCTTGCCAACCTTTGAATATCGCCCCTAATAATATTAAGTAAAATAGTTTCTGCTTCATCCTCTAAATTATGAGCTGTAACTAAAACATCTGCACCAATTTCTTTTGCAGCTTTGTTCAGAATTTTTCTTCGCAGAATACCACAATAAGTACATGCCCCAAAATCCCTCTCTTTTCCTCTTTCTCCTAGTTTTGTTATAATATCATCCAAATCATAGCCAAAATCCTCTTTGAATGAAAATATGTGATGTTCAATTTCCAATCGTTTAACATGTTTTTCTGCAAAGTGAAGCCCCTCATCTCTATAATGTTCTATTCCTTCATCAATGGTAACTGCAACTATTTCACTCTCTGGAAAATCCTTTTCTATTTTGCTAAGCACATCCAGCAAAGCAATACTATCTTTTCCACCTGAAACACCAATCGCTATTCTATCTTTCCTTCCAAACATTTTGTATCTTGTAATAGTTTTCTGAGTTCTTTTCAGGAATTGTTCGTTTAGGTGCCTAATGCATAAAGCTGTTTTATCATAAGGTCGAACATAAACAGCCTCATTTCCGCAGAATACGCATTTCATCTATAACCACCTGAATTTAAACATTGAAAGTGCCAGATTTAGAACTAACAATAAGAGACAGAATAATCTTATGATATTTAAGATTCTTCTGTGCTTTTGATCATTCTTGTCTTTCATTTTTAGATATTCTTGTAATATCTTATCCCCATCTGTGATAACCAATGGTAGCATATTGATGAAAACAGCCATAATACTCAGATTTACAATATACAATATTTCGATGTCCCAATAGTATGGAAACTGTTTAGCTAACCAGTCAGCTTTGGGTGGTAAGTAATTATAGATACTAATTCCAAGATATACTTTTGTGGTACTATTCGTTTTTGTAATTGGATCCGTTATTGTAGGTGTTATAGAAATATTCCTTCCATCTAGAAGTATCACAGAAAACAAATCAGCTGAAAGACTACTACTAATAAACAAATTAAAATCATTTACATCAAGCAGCTCACTATATTCCATCTGCATGCTTTCATTGAATTTTCCAATTCTCTGAATAACATCTCCATTTACTATACCTGCATTTTCAGCAGGAAAATCTTCATACACGTTTGTGATTAAAACACCATTTGGGCTTCCATACCCAATAGAAATAATATGTGGAGATAAAAAATACAGTCCTAAGAAGATTAGACCAAAAATCGAATTTACTGCTGATCCATTCATTAAGACTCTAATTCTTTTTTTCTCTGTAGCTTCCTCCATGCTTTCTTTCATTAATTCAACAAAAGCACCAATAAAAACCAGAAGAAGAATTATACCTGACGATCTTATCTTTATTCCTTCTCTCTTTGCCATTACTGCATGAGCGACTTCATGAGGAACTATCATAAAGATAAAGGGAATAATTAGAAGTAAAGCCATCTTAAAATCAACTGTTATTCCTGGAATTATTAGTTGAATTCCTAATCCTGCTGGGGAACCAAATAGGAGGAGAAAAGGATTTGCAATGAAATATG
>JAEOTK010000319.1 GCA_016839875.1 Candidatus Heimdallarchaeota archaeon | reverse complement strand
TAAGACTAGTCCAAGCTTTATCTGAAGTAGAATATTTTTTGAAGAAAATATCTCTGTCAGCTCCACTACCCAAATTGGAGAGATCATACCATACAACATGGATATCACCATTTTCATCTACTTTCACATCTGGATCGTATGAACCAAGATCTGATTCTGTTGATACTAGTGTCATACCTAACCAAGAACTTGAAACTACAGTGAGATTATTGTAGAAAATATCATAATCTGTTCCTCCAAGATCACCCACATCTGTTTGATCTGTCCATACAATTGATGGATTGCCTAAACTATCAACATCGATTGATACTTGTTGGAGACTACCAGTACTATCTGTTGAAACAAGCTCGGTTGCTGACCAAATACCCGAAGAAGATCTTCGTTTATAAAAAACGTCTCGATCAGAACCTGAACCTAAGATATCTGTTTGGTCTTGCCAAGCTACATGAACATTGCCATTTCTATCAACTGCTAAATCAGGATTTGATGATGAAGCAGTACTTTCTGTTGAGACCGCTTCTAGGTTAGACCATGTTTTTGTTTCAGCGTTCCAATAAAGATAGAAGACATCTCTATCAGTACCTGTGCCTTCTAAATTATCAGTATCATCATTGAAAACTACATGGATATTGTTATTGGAATCTACAAACATTTGTTGACCATGTGAGTCATCGTCTGTTTGAGAGAGAACCTCTGTAGAAGACCAGAACCAAGAAGATTTGTCGATTTGAGTTATTTGAGTTTCAGTGTTTGCTATTAAATCAGCTGCATGTATTCTAGTTAGCATTGAACCAGAGAACATCATTAAAATCAAGATTGAACTTATACAAAAGAAGAGTTTTTTTCTTTTCATAATTTTAAACCTCTAAAATAATGTTATCATGTTTTAGACTATAAGTATTTTCCAGTGAGAAGAAATAAGAAAATAATGAATTAAACTTATAAATGCTTTAACTTACAACTTTTTGCTGGAGAAAATATCTCTTTTAAACAAAATTTAGGTGAAAATATGCCAATTAAAATAACAGTATTAAAGAAACTTAATCCAAAAGATATCTTTGGAGAGGAAATTAAAAATCCAGAAGGAAAAGTCATTCCAACTTGCTCTGCATTCGAAGAAGGTCAGGAATTTCTAGTTGATAAACTAAATCAACCTGAAAAATTCTGTGGATGGGCCTGGAGAGACATTTACAAAGATGTTTCAGTTCTCAATTTTGGTGGGGACTTTCCATGGACAGAACCAAAAGAAGCGGTAACCTGTTGTACAGATGGATACAGACCTGTAATATTCAAAATTGAAAGAATAGAGGAATAGCTCTTCTCAGAATACCCAAATGGTAAACTAATTACTAAGGTGAGATAGTTTGACAAACAAAGTAAAAATAGAAGTGATAAAACAATTTGAACCCAAAGACATCATAGGAGAAGAATTCATTCGGACTTCTGGAAAACCCATTACAAAATGCTTCTTGAAAGAAGGCTTGGAATTTGAAGTGGGTGAAACTGGAGATATGCCTGAAGGCTTTTGTCATCATGCATGGTATGGAATATACAAAAATGTAGAATTCTTAAAATATGGAGGAAAATTATCTGATTGGACAGGAGAAGATACAATCTATGGTGTTTGTCCTGATGGAATTAGACCGGTAATATTCAAGATACAGAGAATAGAGGAAGAGAGTTAGCTTTCTTTCCTATTCATTTTTTCCAAATTACAGGAGGTATAATATGTTAGATGATGATGTAAAAGAAATAGATGAGATAAAGAAAGTATTTCAAAATTATGGTGAAGCGTTTAATGAATGGAATATTGAGAAATTAGTTAAGTCCTTTCATCCTGAATCAAAGACTGTTTGGTTTATACCTGAGAGAGGAGGATATATCTCAGGTATGTGTTATGGATGGGTTAGGAGTTTTTTAAGAAATATAAACGATAATTATAAGATGAAATTTCATGTTACTCCAGAGGAAATTCACCAAAAAGGAACAGCTGCTTATGCGAGAGTTAGATTTCTAATAGATGATCCAGAAGGTCCTAGGGACACAACTGATTATCTTACACTGATTAAATTTGGATCGGATTGGAATGTAATAAACAAGTCAGGTTTTACAGAAGATATTCCTAAAGAAGAATTATATCGGAGATTAGAAGAAAAAACTGAACAACCTCGAAATAATCCTAAGGAAATCAAACTAATCAAGCAAAATCTCGAAACTTATGCTAATGCTTTTCATGAGTACGATTTCAAGAAACTTGAGGAAACTTTCCATACTGATGTTAGATTAACTAATTACAATGCAGTAAAAGAAAAATTCCGGAATGAACCCAGACCACTTTTCTACTGGAAAGAGTCTTTCGCAAAACAAGCAGAAGATAAAACTTCATATGATATAACTATTGGTGAAATAGATCAAACAGGTACTTCATCTATTGCTACTATGAAATGGATGGTCCATAATTCAACAGGAACTTGGTGTACAACAGATTTTTTGACTTTACTAAAAATAAATGGAAAATGGTTGATTGTTAATAAAACATATGATACTGTTTTTGAAGAAAAGGAGACTAAAGAATGAAAGCTGTTGATAAAAACGAAATGGATGAAATTAAGAAAACTGTTCAATATTATATTGATGCAGTAACCTCCATTAATCTTGATCTAGTGAAAAAAGCCTGGCATGATGAAGGCAGAAGAATGTTCATAGATAGTGATGGTAAGATTGCTTTCCTTCATAGTCCAACAAAAGATGATGTAGAAAAAATCAAAGAAGCTCTCAAACAAACTCAACAAAGTGGTGTAATAGAAAAAGTAGACATCAGTGGTTCTGCTGCGGTAGTTCGTATCAAGTGGACCGTAAAAAGCCCCAGATGGTCAGGTAATGAGATTAATTTTCTATCTCTTCTTAAATCAGAAGGTAAGTGGATTATCGTAAGTAAGATAGCTCATAGTGAATAGTTCTTACAACTCTGCTTTTACCTCAAGGGTAAGTTTGAAAAACAACTTGTAGAACATTGATATGTTTCATTGTAGTGAAATCACTATTAAGTCACCTCAAAGGTCATACAAATGTCTACTAAGAAGATACTTGATGAAGTGTTATCAATTTTTAATGAGATAAATGACATTGTAGACAACACTAACTGGACAGATTACTCTGAAACAAGAGTAAAAATATTGTTGACTAACAAGATGGATGATCTCAAACACATCGTGAGTGAAATTCCTGATGATGACCTGTATAGTTCAGAAGATGCGTCAATCTTTTTTGAAAATGTGCTTGATCGAATCACTAGAATTTTAAATAGTATGCCTAAAGACAAAATGATTTTCCAGTTTTATGAATTGGAACTATGGAGGTTAAGGTATGCTTCTATGTATGCTTTACAATGGGGGCATGGTGGAGAACTCCAAGTTGCTGGGACTGCACATGCATTAGCTAATGTTTTGATAGGTATTCAAACAATGGATGTTCAAAACTTGCTAGTTGATTGGGATCACCCTGAGTTTGAAAAGAGGAGAAAACTCATTCTTAATTACCTCAATTCTGCATATATGTTCTTTTTCAGTCTCTGCACTTCTCTGAACCTTATCTATAAACACGACATAGAGCACTGGATGTTTGAAGGGATTAAAGGAAGTGAGCAATACCTAAAATATCTAGACCATTTCTGGAATGTTCCAAAAAGTATTCAGTTAGAAAAGAAGAAATTCAAGAATGTTCGTGATCCAAATTATTCACCTTACTATGCTACATTTGCAGGTATTGATTATATTCTTACATTCCTATTGGATTTGCAGAAGTATTTCTTCAATGATCATGTTAAAATTAACATTGAAAATAACTTAGTTAATCTATCCAATCAAGAACGTTTCCTAGACTCCCTCATGACGATTTTAGAAAAGGGAGAATACTATATCGAGGATTTCAAGAAACACGTAAAAGAAGGTTATTTTGATCTCAATGAAGATCCTCTAAATGATAATGATATTAAAGAAACCATCTACGAGCTTGATGTTACAAGAAAGTGGATACAAGGATTATATTCACTATACAGACTTATTATCAAAGACATAAATTCTGAAATAGATGTAATTGAAAAAGAAGTGATTCCTACAGTCTTTGGTTATATTGATAAATATAATCACCTTTTCGACGAAGCTGATTTTATTAAAAGTCAGATAGCCGATGCCATTAATGCTAACTTAACTGAAGCAATTATGTTCTCAGGGGTACTTGCGCTGAAAACACAGAATCTTGAATTCGTTGAAAAAGTAAAGAGAGACTACTCATTCTTCTTCACTATTGATGGTATCAAAAGATATCCAACTTTAAATGGATTATTTACAACCTTGCTTATCACTCTAGATTTGAAATGTAAAGAATATTCAAATTTGGAAAAATACGCTGAGACAATGATAGAGATATCCAATCACACCATCTACGAACCAAGAAATACCTTTTCGTACTTCCTTCTTGGCAATCTAATACTTCTAATGCTAAACAAGAAATCCAAAGAAGATTTTATTAAAATCATAAAAGATAAATTTGAGAATTTACTGCCTTATTTCTCTCAGTCATTAATTTCTGAAATCGAAATTTATATTTCAGATTTATCCTCATCACTTAAAGGAGAACCTGCTTCTTTTGATATGAAAAGATTACTAACTTCTCAATATTATGATCCTTATTCATTGATAGTTCCTGAAATTGGACAACTTGCAGAGCTAAATCAAATTGGAGAAATTGTTTATCTTCCTTTCAACTTGCAGAATGATTTTCTTGTTGATATTGAAGCAAAAATGCTTGATCAGATAGATACTGTTTCCGAACTAATTGAAACAGTTGGAGATCAATCTGATTCATTATCTGATTGATACTTATTAATAAGTCGTTTTCAAGATAAAAGGTTAAAAATGTTTTAACTGCCATAAATATAAGAAAAGTTGATAGTTATGGAAGAATTAATTTTTGCTAGTTCAGCGTATTCCAATGTTTCAGACCCAGAAGTTTCACTATTTGTTAATAGCATTCGAAAATACGCTGGAAGTTTTTCATCTAATCCAATATGGCTTTTTATTCCAACAAAAGAAGATGAGATACCTGAGGATATAATAGAAAAATACTCATCACTGAATGTTACTCTTTTTCCAACTATAGCTGAGGAAGAAGATTACAGATTTCCATTTGTAAACACAGTTTATTCAACTTTCAGAGCTGAATCTCTTGCAAAAGGTAAAACAAAGCTTCTTGCATGGATTGGAATCAACTCTATAATCATCAATGAACCTAAGCATTTCATATTAAATGAACAGAAGAACCTAGGGTATAGACCAGTACATCATACTCTAATCGGTTCAGTTCTTGATGACCCGATTGATGATTTTTGGAAGTATATTTATGAAAAATGTAATGTCTCTGAAGAACAAGTTTTTCCAATGAAAACACATGTTGATGGTAAAAAACTTCGTCCTTACTTCAATTCAGGATTTCTCGTTGTTAGACCTGAAAGAGGATTATTTCAGATATGGTGGGAGAAGTATAGGGAACTATACAAAGATCCCTTCTTTTCGAATTTTTACAAAAAGAGTGATTACTATACTATTTTCACTCATCAGGCGGTTTTATCTGGAGTGATTCTTGCAAATCTAGAGAGAGATGAAATAGAGGAACTTCCTTTTGATTATAATTATCCGCTGAATCTTTATCCTGAGAGTCTCGAGGAATACAAACCAGATAATCTGAACCAAATGGTTACTTTAAGATATTATATGAACACATTAAAAGATAGGAAGTGGATGGAAAATATTCCACTTCATGATCCTTTAAGAAGTTGGGTTAAAAATCAACTAAAATAATTATTCCCTTCAATCTTAAAATTTATCAACAAAATAATCTTGGCTATATTATGTCTACTCAAATTGTTGATTTTGATCCAAACAATGCAGATGATGATACTTTTAATTCATTTCTTGATTGTTTGGAGGAATTATTCATTGAGCAGAATCCTGGAGATCCTCTTATTCCAAGGGATTTCTTGAAGGATGTTTTGAAGAATCCCCCACCTGGAGAGAAGAGAATTCGAAAGCTAGTAATTGATGAAGAAACAAATAAAATTATTGGATTTCTTTTTCTACTCATTTATTCAGAGAAAAGTCAACAATATGAAAACAACAAACATTCTGCAGTTGTTGGAATTTCCTTTCTTAAGGACGAGTATGATAGGAACCAGGCTTTGGATTTACTCAAATTAGCTCTAAACATTATTAAGAAACATGATGTAGTAACTACTATTGATATTTGTTCTTTCAGAGAAAGAGAGTGGGAGTTTTGGAAGAGTCTAGGAGCCAAATTAGCCTTGGAAGGAGCTGAAAATAGATTATATCTAAAAGAAGTAGACATGGACTTAATAGAGAAGTGGAGAGATGATGGACAGAAAAGAGCTAGAGAAGAAGACATTAAATTAGTCTCATTTCAAAGATGTCCTGATGAAATAGTAGAAGAGTATACATCACTTTTTACAGAGATTTTTAGACTAATTCCTCTCGGAGATTTTGATTTTGTTCCCGGAGATGAAACAACTGAAACTAGACGAGAAAAAGAACAAAGATTCGAAGATTTGGGATACGAATGGTATACTCTCGCAACTCAAGAAAAGAATGGAGTATTCAGTGGATTAACAGAGATATTCTACCACAGAGGAAGACCCCATAGTGTGGGTCAAGAGCTAACAGGAGTGAAACCTAAATACAGAAGAAGAGGATTAGGGAAATGGTTGAAAGCAGAGATGCTTGTATTCATCAAGAAAGAATTCCCAGATGCTCAATACATCGTAACAGGAAATGCGGATATGAATGCTCCAATGTTGTCTATTAATGAAAGAATGGGTTTCAAGATTTTCAATAAAGAACAATGCTATTCAATTAAATTAGATGAATTAGAAAAAAATATGTATCAATAGGTGATTTTGTTTCTTATGGACTACAACATTATAGATGTAGATAAAATCAAATCAACTGATGAAACACTTGACAAGTATTTCGATTTTTATGACAAATTATACAAAGAATATTTTCCTAAAGATCCTATTACTCCTCATGATATTCAAATAAAGAATTTTAGAGACTATAATGTACCAGGTGAAGTAACAATCAAGAAAGTTATCCAATTAGAGGAAAGTCAAGAATTCATAGGCAGACTATTTTTTTCAACAGTTAATGAAGAAAGTAATGAATATGAAAAAACCAAACATATTGCTAATGTTGACGTAAATGTGTTAAAGGAATTCAGTGATACTGATCTAGGTGAACAGCTATTCAAAATCGCTCTTGAATTAACCAAGGAAAATAAATTAATAGAAGTCATTGAAGGTTGTAGTGTATTAGAAAGAGACTGGGAGTTATGGGAAAAATTCGGAGGAAAAAAAACAGCGGAAGTAGCAGTAAATCGTCTTTACATGGATGAAATTGACTGGAATTTGATGACGAAATGGAAAGATGAAGGGCTCAAAAGAGCTGAAAAGGAGGGGATTAGTTTACAGATGTTCAAAGATTGTCCTGAGGAAATCATTGAAGAATATACAACTCTTTTTACAGAAGTTATTAACCTTGTACCTTTTGAGGATTTAGAATGGTCTCCTTCAGCAGAAACACCCAAATCCAGAAGAGTACGCGAGGAGAGTTTACGAAAAGTAGACTATAATTGGTATACTTTGATTACAAAAGAGAAAGATGGAACCATTAGTGGGTTAACGGAGATACAGCAATCCAAACATAGACCTCATCGAATCAACCAAGAGTTAACAGGTGTGAAACCTGAGTATAGAGGAAGAGGATTAGGGAAATGGTTGAAAGCAGAGATGCTGTTCTTCATAAAAAAAGAATTACCCGAAACAATTTTCATTCAAACAGGTAATGCTGAAGTAAATGCACCTATGCTATCGATTAATGAAAAAATGGGTTTTAAAAGATATCATCTAGATAAGTTCTACACAATCAAATTAGATGAACTAGAACAACATACTAGTAAATAAATATGAGTTAGAAAAGATCATTGCAATGAATATTTTTTAAACTAGATTTAAGTATTAAGCAAATTACAATAAATATTCACTCATTAAGAATATTGGAGATGTTTGTAATTTGAGTAAAATTATCAGTGATTTTCGTTTTTTTCCAAATTGGATGAAAAAACTAATGTTGAGATTTTTACATAGAGTTTTGTTGACAAGATATGGTTTTGCTGATTTAAAGTTCATGAATTATGGGTATGTATGTTTAGATCCCGAAAGTGAGTTTCTTGAATTAGATGAAAGCGATGAATTGGAACGTTATTGTCTTCAACTTTATAATCATACAATCAGAGATGTTAATCTTAAAGGAAAGGATATCTTAGAGGTAGGTAGTGGTCGTGGTGGTGGTGCATCTTTCATTACACGATACCATGAACCAAATTCGTATGTTGGTCTAGATCTTTCAAAAAAGCTAATTCGTTCATGTAATAAGAACTACAGAATACCAGGTCTTTCTTTCGTTTATGGTAACGCTGAGAATCTTCCCTTCGATGATGGATCATTTGATGCAATAGTAAATATTGAATCATCCAGAGATTACTGTAATATGAACAATTTTTTGTCAGAAGTATACCGAGTTCTACGACCAGGTGGTTTTCTCCTTCTTGCTGATTTGAGAACCATTGAAGGAAATGAATTACTAAAAAGTCAATTCAAAAAAGCAGGTTTTAATATATTAAAAGAAGAAAATATTGTGAAAAATACTCTCAAAGCTTTAGATTTAGATTATGAAAGAAGAAACAAACTTGTAAATGATAGAGCTCCTCGTTTTATGAAAAATATTGGTAGAGAGTGGTCTAGTCTTAAAGGTTCTAACAGATATGAAGCATTCACTGATGGATCTTTGTTATATCTTCGATATGTGTTAAAGAAAGATTGAATTCTGGTTCAGTATTCCAAAAACCGTTATCTGATACTGGAACGTGACAAATGGTAATATTAATTAATTGAATATAGGATTTTTCATAGAAAGATTATGCGAAAAAAGATTCTCAATGCTGCCCCTTCTTACCTTCCTCTAAGTTTCTTTGCATTTGTGGGTCATTTTTTTAAACTATTTACTATAAACAGATATAACCACTGGATAAACTATGATGATTATACAAACGTTATTGGTTTCTCGTGCAGATCATTATTTGAAACATGTATGCAATATTTTGATAACGAGAACTTAGTAATTGCAACAACTCCTTTGCATCATACCTCCTTTAGAAATATCATTGAGAAATATGTTAAACCAGAAAACATTCACATAATCAAACTTAATAGTAATTACAACGAGATTGAAGAAATCCCCAAAATGGATAAGTGTGATTTAGTTGTCTTAACACATTTATTTGGACAGGATATGGATTTGTCTTGTTTAACAGAATTCAAGAAGAAACATAATTGCTTGATTTTAGAGGATAGAGTCCAAGGAGGATCTCTCGATATAAAGTTCTGCCACGATATTGTTGACATCTCGATCTATTCATCAGGCATGGATAAAAGACCAATTGCTCTGGGTGGAGGTTACATGTATGTTAGAAATAAACATGATACACTTATCAAATCAACAATTGAGATGATTGATAAATTACCACGAGAAAAAAGACGAAAAAGATTTTCTGATTTAATGAAAAAAATCCCAACTTTCTTTCTACTCAACAGCAAGATATTCTCATTCTTTTTTATTAATACAATCAGATTCCTAAACATCTTTTTCAAAAAAATAGATGTTTTAAGAGTCACAATATTTTATCGTACAAAAAATCCTGGTTTTACACATCACAATTATTTGTGGAAACCATCAAATGCTTTACTTAGATCTATGTTCAAGAATTTTGATAACTATAAGAAAATAGAAAGTAGATATACAGAAAAGCATCAGATTTTTAGCAGTATTTTATCTCCAGAAGTGAAATCACTATTCTTCCCATGGTATAAAGATAATGCCTGCTTGACCCCCTATAATACAATCTGGATTGAACAAAAACTACTGGAACAATTCTTAGAATTCTTGAATAAGAGTCATATATCTTGTATATCAAATCCAACATATAAAATGTTTAATATCTCATATGAAGGTGACGAGAAAGATCTAAAATTCAATAATGGTATAGCTTACATCCCTTCTCTAGCTAACTTGAGTAGAAAACAGATTACTTACTTAGTAGATAAAATATCAGAATTCTATAACACAATCACTTCTAGTAAATAAAAAGAAATAGAAAAATATCATATCTATTTCTTCGCTTTTATGAAATACCACTGTTTCTTGTTTTCAATGATTTCTACATCGAAACCAACATCCTCAAGTAACTGTTTAGTAGACTCTATAGTTTGTATTTTTGATGATACACCATATCCTGTTCTTACAATGGTGTTGTCCGGAAGAATAATCTTTACTTTTATTAGGAACACACCTTCATCTTTTGTTATCGGTACGTCCCATATCCATAATTCTCCATTCTTAGAAATTACTCTGTAAGTTTCCTTGAACACTTTCTTTTTGTCTTCATTTGACATGTACATTATACTAAAAAATGCAGTTGCATTTTCAAAGTGTTCATCTGCATAATCTAATTTTCTCGCATCTGCCATTACCCAAGTAGCTTCTGGAGCTTTATCTTTGGCTTCATCTATTTCGCTTTGAAATTTATCAATAGCTGTAACTCTTTCTTTCCCAATTTGAGCAATGATTCCTTCTCCTCCCCCTCCTATATCTATAATTGAACCCTCAGGGATTGTATCAATTTTTATAGTTTTCATTCTCTTAAATGTGAGTTGTAACATAAATGAAAGATTTCGAAGGAATTTAGATTTCTTTTTCGATTCACTCATAATTTAGGATGAGTATTAAGAAGTTAAATAATTTTGTATAGACCTTTGAACTTAAGATTTATCAATACTTCATTCTTTTTTCTTTTATGTCCTTCAAAATTATTGATGTTGATCCTTGGAAATCTCCACAAGACATGTTAGACAAATACTTTGAGTTCTTTGATAAGCTACAACTGGAACAATCTCCAAAAGACCCTCTTACACCAAAACATGTTCAATTACAGAGAATAAAAGTGGAAAGAGAAGGAGAAATAAGAATTAGAAAAGCAGCAATCTCTGAAGAAACAGATGAAGTGATAGCAAACCTTTACATGGAATATTTCACTGAAGGACATTTCGAATATGAAAAGAATAAACACATCACTTATTTGACAATTAATGTTTTGAAAGAATTCAAAGAGAGTGATGCTCCTAGTGATTTACTCAAATTGGCTTTAGAAATTTTAAAGCAAACTGATCAGATTACTCTAATCGAAACTTGTACAACACGTCAAATAATGTGGGAATTCTGGGAAGGGGTCTGTGCAAAGTTTACACTCGATGAAGATGTTAACAGACTCTATCTAGATGATGCAAATTGGGATCTAATGGAGAAATGGGTGAAAGAGGGTAGAGATAAAGCTCAAGAAGAAAATATAGAGTTACTTGCTTTCAAAGATTGTCCAGAAGGTATAATTGATGAATACACCACTCTTTACTCAAAGATAATGGAATATGTTCCTTTTGGAGAATCTGATTGGACACCTTCAATCATAACTGCTAAAGATTTAAGAGAAAATGAAAAAAACCACAAAGAAAGAGGATTTGATTGGTGGGTCCTAGTAACAAAAGAAAACGATGGAACATTGAGTGGATTAACAGAGATATTTTCTTTTCCTGATACACCTCATTGGGTAGCACAAGAACTAACCGGAGTACATCCTGATCAAACAGGTAGAGGATTAGGCAAGTGGCTGAAAGCTGAGATGCTATTCTATATCAAAGAAAAACTTCCAAAAACAATTTTCATTCGAACAGGTAATGCAGACTATAATGCACCTATGGTATCTATTAACAAGAGAATGGGATTCAAACAACATCTTACAGAGAAGTGTTACAAGATAAAGCTTGAGAAACTAGAAAAGAACCTAGAATAACTCATTTTTTCCCAATAGGACAAACATTTACACAAATACCACAGATAGTTTCTCCAACTCTCTCCTCTTGTATTCGAAGATGTTGTAAGCATTTGAAAGCATCGAATATCTTCTTTCTTTCAATTCCAAAAGTCCACTGCTCTCCTGTTATTGCTTCAACTGGACAAGCAACAACACAAGCACGACAACTCTT
>JAEOTK010000318.1 GCA_016839875.1 Candidatus Heimdallarchaeota archaeon | reverse complement strand
CCAATAGATAACCTGATCATTGTATCTGGGATTCCAATAGCCATGCGTTCCTCTGGTGTAAGTTGCTCATGTGTGGAAAATGCAGGATGTGTTGCTAGTGTTTTTGTTGTTCCTAAATGACCCGCATGGATTATAAGTTCTAACGCATCAATCACATTTTTTGCATCATCAAGTTCACCTTTAGTTACAAAAGACAGAAGTGAACTATGCGCAGTCATTTGTTTTCTTGCTAATTCATGCTGAGGATGACTCTTTAAACCTGAATAATTTACAGAAACCACTTTTGGATGATCTTCTAAATATTCTGCTATTATTTGAGCATTTTCACTGTGCTTCTTCATACGCAAACCTAAAGTTTCTAATCCAAGAAGTAATAACCAGGAATTAAAGGGGCTTATTGCAGGACCTATATTTCTATATTCTGTAGATCTAACATCATCGATATACTCTGCAGTTCCAGCGATGGCTCCAGATATACAAGTTGAATTTCCACTCATATGTTTTGTAGCAGAATGAACGATAATGTCTGCTCCAAGAGACACAGGTTGCTGAAGAGCAGGAGTTGCAACAGTATTATCCACAATTAAAGGAATATCATTTTCCTTTGCTAATTTAGATAGTGCTTCAATATCTCCAATGAAAAGATTAGGATTTGAAGGAGATTCGACAAAGAGGAATTTTGTTTTATCTGTAATTGAATTACTCCAATTTTCAAGATTTTCTGGATTGTAAATCATTTTGGCTGTCATTCCCATCTTAGGAAATGTTTGAGTGAAAAGCTGGTTTGTACCTCCATAGACTGTACCAGAAGTAACGAATTCATCTCCTTGTTCTAACAGTCTTATAAAAGCCATAAACTCGGCAGCCATTCCAGAGGAAGTAGCTAGGGCTTTTTCAGTTAATTCAATCTTTGCTAGTCTATCTTCGAATATCTTGTTAGTAGGATTATCAATTCGTCCATAAGTAAAACCCTCAATCTCATATCGATAGAGTTGAGCTGCATATTCAGCACTCTCATAAGGATATGCTACGGTTTGATAAATTGGGGGTGAGATAGAATTAGTTTCAAAAACATCGTGACCAGCATGAAGACATAGAGTGTCAAATCTATAATCTTTCTTCTTTTTTTCAGTCATATGGAATGTAGAATTATTGAATACTTAAATTTTTCATATTTTCAAGAAAAGTAGAAAACTTCCCCATATTGACTATTAAACTTCTTTTTGTTCTATCGAAGGAAGCAAAGAGAGAAGTACAGTCCCCCACCCAGTGTGAGTGCCAACAACCGGTGCTGCAAAAGTAATATAATGCCTATTTATACTGAGCTTCTTTATTATTTTCTTAACTATTTTTTCTGCTCCTTTTAGATTACCTACATGTGAAACTATCATGTCATAATCTATATCTTTTTTCAATTCCTTTATTGCCATTCGTACAATACGCCTAATCATAGTCCACTTGAAAAATAATCCTGGAAACTTTGAATGTAGATCGCCTGGATTCTCCATTTTTATAATTGGCTTGATTCTAAGTAATTTTGTTAGATAAAGAGCAAATTTCGAATTTAGTCTACCTGATTTGAAGATGTTATCAAGTGTCCAGAAACCACCTCCCATAAAATAATTCTGTTTTAGATCTTCTACTATTCGAAGAATCTCCTTCACTTTTATACCCTTTTCTGCCATTTCTACAATATTCAGAGCTATTAAACCTTGTACTCCAGTTGCAGATTCAGTATCAATTAAGGTTATTTTTTCCTTAAATCTTTTTGCAGCCATCTTTGCTGCGGAGTACGTTGCACTCCCCATTGCTTTTGCAGCTGTTATACAAAAAACATGATCATAGTTGAATTCAGCAAAACTTTCATCAAAGGCATTTAGAAAATCTATAGGTTCAGGATTTGAGGTTGATGGAATGATCTTTTCTGTTTGAAGCACTTTATAGAAATCCTCTGCAGATATGTCGACACCTAGTTTCCAATCTTTATCATCAAAAAAAACAACATGAGGGATTTTAGCGATATTATATTTTTCCATAAGCTCTTCAGGTAAATCAATCGCTGCATTGGAAACTACTCTGATTTTCAAGACTATCAAATTTGAAAGCTAATGGGTTAAATAAAAATTGAACTTCTATTTTAATTCCAGAAAAATGGAAGGTTAAATACAATAATATATAAAGTTGAGGAACTAAAGTTAACAGGATAAGATGGGAAAATTCAAGAGTTTTTGGAAAAAGGCTTGGGAGACTTATTACTACCTAATCGTGTTCTTTTTTATTATTATATTGACAATAGTGTTTGTTCTTACACTAAGTTTGAGAGATTTCATTGTTTTAGAAGTTCTAATAGTTGTCTTCATTCCTATTCTAGCATATTTTTCAAGAAAAGCTGGAGGTCGATACTATGAAAGAAAAAAACTGCAGCCCAGCAGAAGTCTTTTTGTTAAAGGAATGAGGAAGGGGAAACCAAAGAGTACACATACAAGAGTTCTTACTTCACTGGCTAGAAGAGGAGGTTCGCCTGCACCAGTTATTGCACTAGGAGAACAAGAAGCTCTTGATATTATAACTGGTCGTAGTAGAATATCTGACAATGAAGAATTGTTTGGAAAAATACAACCTCAACCTATTAATGAGTTCTTAGAAGATAAAACATCATCCAAATTTGATTTGTTGCATGATTTGAATGCAATATTGGGAGAAATACAAGCGGAGAATGTCTTGGTTCAAGAAGTTAAAGATGATACAGTCTTATTTCTTGAATTTCCAAAGGCGAATGAATTTTCCTTTCTACTCAAAGTGATTTTGAAAGTATCAAAGGAGAACAATATTATCCTCGAATCTATTTTCAGGAAATATCAACCATTCACATTTTCAGCGAGAATTTTTGAATTTGATGATGAAGATGTAAAAAACAAGGAATTAAGCAACGAAACTCTTGAGTCTCTCTACACTGTTAACTATTCACATGCTTTGGATTTCGACTTACTTCAGACAAAGACAGATTTGCAGAACATGTTAGTTCAGCTTGCCCCGTCACTAGAGCTCATTTATATTAATAGAAAGCATACTTCTGTAGGATTCCATGATTATACTCAAATTCCTTCTATTCTTAAATTAATTAGGGAAATATATACCGAATTAATAGAACAAAAGATTGGAGTAAGAGCTGTAGTTTACATTGAATGCTATGGTTGTGGAGAAAAATTGGATGAAAATGACATTGAATGCCCAAAATGTAAAGCAAAGCGTCCAATGTGCTCTGTATGTCTTTTAGATCTTCAACCCTCAGAAAAAGAAAATGTAGTCCAAACACCTTGCTGCGGGGTATATTCTCACAAATCACATCTAATCATATGGCTTGAAAAAACTCATTCTTGTCCGAATTGCAAAACAAAGCAGGTAAGATGGCTGGAAGAACTAAAAAAGATACAATGAACTAACAGCTTTTTCATAGGATAATGTTATATATTCTTGTTTTTTTTCAAATCTTGATTAAAATGTCACTAGATGATGTTTACCAGAAAATAAATGCAGGGAAGGATAAATCAATTGAGCTACTTTGTGATTTTCTTAAAATACAAAGTATAGCTGCAAAAGATACAGGAGAACAAGAAGCTATTGAATTTCTATCTAAAATCTTTTCAGACGCAGGTTTCAGCTATTTTACATCTGATACTCCTGGCAATAGAGTTTTTTGTGCAGAAATGAATGTTGGTGCTGACAAGACTCTTATGTTTTATGATCATTATGATGTTCAGCCTGAGGACCCAATAGAATTATGGGAATCTCCTCCATTCGAACCGACTATTAGAGATGGTAAGATATTTGCTAGAGGTGTTTCGGACAATAAAGGTGAAATTATTTGTCGTCTTGAAGCAATAAATGCATACAACGAGATATTTGGTAAACCTCCAATTAACATTAAATTCCTAATTGAAGGTGAAGAGGAAGTAGGTTCTCCGAATTTAGGTCATTTTGTGAAAAACAATAGGGATTTTGCTCTGAAAGCTGATGGTTGTATTTGGGAATTCGGTGGTAGAGATGGAGATGGTACTCAGCAAGTTTATCTAGGCGTTAAAGGCATTATGTATTTTCATCTTAAAACAAAGACAATTGGTAGAGATGTTCATAGTGGTTACACTCAATTTGTTGATAATGCAGCTTATGAATTAACTTGGGCTTTAGCTGCACTGAAGGACAGAGAAGATAGAATTCTGGTACCTGGTTTCTATGATAACATAGAAGAACCTTCAGAAGAGGACATGAAAGTTATCGAGGAATTTCCATTGAAAGAAAACCTGTTCAAAGAAAATTTTGAGATTGATAATTTCCGAATGAACTTAACTGGATTGGATTTGAAGAAGAAATATTTCTTAGAACCTACCTGTAACATATGTGGACAATGGAGTGGTTATCAGGGTCCTGGTGGGAAAACAATTGCTCCTAATGAAGCATTTGCTAAAGTAGATTTCAGATTAGTACCTGGTCAAGATCCCAAGAACCTTCATGAAAAAATCAGAGAATATTGGGATGAGAATAATTTCCAACATATTGAAATTACTGAATGGGATGGTTATCCTGCTGCTAAAACATCTATCAACGATCCTTTTGCTAAAGCTGTTGTTGATGTTATCAAAGACATTGAAGGGCATGATCCAATTATCTGGCCAATGGTAGGTGGATCTGGACCAATGTATCTTTTTGAAGGTGTTCCTTGTATTTCAATTGGTTGTGGTCATTCTAAGTCTCTTGCTCATGCTCCCAATGAGAACATATTCATTGATGATTTTGAGATTGGAATGAAAACCATTGTTAAATTAATTCATGAATTTTGATGACCAAAGAAGGGGGTAAGCTTTTTATTTATTTGATTTTTTCATCAGTCCATGTGTGACACAGTTGTTGCTATAGGGAATTCTACTGAAGATGGAAGTGTTATTTTTGGTAAAAATAGTAATCGAGAACCTAACGAAGTTCATAATATAGAATTTAATCCAAGACAACAATATAAAGCAAACACAGAAGTGAAGTGTACTTACATTACAATCCCTCAAGTAGAAGAAACATATGATGTTCTGCTTCTGAAACCCTTTTGGATGTTTGGCTGTGAAATGGGATCTAATGAATTTGGAGTAACTATAGGTAATGAAGCGATCTGGACTAAAGAGCCAGTGAGAAAAACTGGATTATTAGGAATGGATTTGATACGATTATCACTAGAACGTTCTCAAACATCTAGGGAAGCTCTAGAAACAATCACAAAACTACTAGAAAAATATGGTCAAGGAGGAGCAGGTAAGAGAAAGACAGGCTTAGCAAGATATTATCATAATTCTTTCATTATAGCTGATCCTGAGGAAGCATGGGTATTAGAAGCAATAGATAAATTCTGGATAGCTAAAAAGGTAAAAGATGTAAGTTCAATTTCAAACTTTATTTCTTTAACCACTGAATATGATTTAATTCATCCTAATCTTATAGAATACACAATAGACAAAGGATATTGTAACACAGAAGAAGATTTTAACTTCAGAATGTGTTTTACTCCTAATTTCAAGATTTATCATGTTTTAAAAGATTGTCAAGAAAGATCCCATTTCTTTGCTAAAGCAAAAGAAAGGCAACAGTGTATAACTTCTTTTCTGCTTAAAAATAAAGGAAAAATCACATCAAGTGATATCATGTCAGCTTTAAGACAACATAACATCACCCCAAAAGAAGAAAAAAATTGGTCTGCATCAAAGGCAAAAGCGAAAAGTCCATGCCAACATCATACAAGTTTAATGGTTCCAGATCAAACTGTTGGAACGCATATTGCACATCTAAAGAAAAACATTCAAATTCATTGGGTTACGGGTTCATCTGCTCCTTGTACTAGCATCTTTAAACCAATCTTCTTACCAAAACCAGGTATGATAAAGGAGATGAAACCTGGTAATGAAGTTTATGATCCAGAAAGTTTATGGTGGCATCACGAAAAACTCCATAGATTAGTACTTCAAGATTATCAGAAGAGACTTGAAGTATATAGAGAGGAGAGAGATGAGTTGGAAGAGAAATATCATAAGCAGGTTAATGCTCTCTTGTTAAATCTATCCGCAACATCCTCAGAACAAGACATACAAAAAATGAAGAGTATAACTAATAATGCATTTGAAGAAAGCAGAAAAAAAGCTGAAGAATGGATAAATAAAATAGAAACATTACCAATTAACTCAAAACCAAATATATTCTATAGAAGAAATTGGAAACGATTAAACAAAATAGACAGGTTAAATCTGGACTAGATAATGCGTGAACTCAGAGGTGCCGTTCTTCACATTGTCGTAAGACTCGAACGGTAAAACCTTCATCACCATTCACGCAAATAGTAATTAAAAAGCACCTAAATTAATATTCCTTTTGCGATAAGTTTAATTTATATCTCTCAAATTTAATCTTAATGATAGAAAATATTACAAGGTTTTTAGACAGAAAATATTCAGAGACGCAGAAAACTCATCAACTGCTAATGTTATTTGATCGTTATAAAAACATGAATAAGGATTTGGTAGAAGAGTATCAAAAAATATATTCCAGACCCATAAATCTGATTGTTTCAGCATTATACACTGCAGATTATATTCTCACTTCTTCAGAAGTTAAATTCGAAATGGAAGATGATGAAAGGAGAAAGGAAATTATTGAATTCTGGTCAACTTTGACACTTCAAAATGAAAATATGTGGTTTGAAATTACCAATCTTGTAGCTTTTACATACAATATTGTTTCAATATGTCGAAAGCGATTTTATTATCTAATGGATAGAGGAGTTGCAAAACACATTGCTGCTTCTTTGGTCACAGATTATTTCACACGTCACCTTATATCATTCGTTTCCGAAAAAGGTGGATTTATCCCCATATGGTGGGTTGCCTATCTTGTAGATACTGCTTTGTGTCAAACTGTTTTCTCTAGAACCCAAAAGAAATGGGAAAATATGCAAGGTAGTCTTCATTCAAAAGAACCTGGATTACTTGCACAACTAATTGCTAATCACTTCGCACAAGATACAGATAGAGAACCAAATCCTGCTGTTCCTATTCCTTATTGGAATGAATCAGCAGCTTTTTACTACATGAAATGGATGAGAGATGAAACAAAGTGTGAAAAATTCGAAACTTTCTTGTCAGGAAAAGAGTCTCAGTTAGTCAAAGCATTCAACAAATGTGTTCCTTTAATGAGTTCAGACAATCCTCATATACTCAAATACTTAAGAATCGCGGGAAGATACGCCACCTCAGCTCCTGAGATAAATCTGTTTGTGGTTCATGCAAAAAATGAATACGCAGAAGGATGGATCGGATTATTGAGTCCTATTGATGATATAAATCTGAAAGAGATTGAAACACTTCTGCAACTAAAACTAGAAGATCTTAGATCGTTGGATTTCTTTAGAAAAGAACTTCCTTCAACTGATGTTTTCCAAAGGAAAAAGGAAGAAAGAGAAGTTGTTGAAGAAAAAATAGAAGTAGAAGAAACAAAAGGATTCTTCAAAAAATTGTTCTCAATTTTCAAGAAAAAAGAAAAGTCACCTAAGGTTAAGGCAAAACCGATCAAAGTGTCACAATCTATTGATAGCTGGATCAGATCTATCTTGGATGAAATTCTCTTAATTAGTGTTTCAGGTATTGATCTTGGCCTAGAAATCTATGATTCCTATCGAGAGGATGATTTTGTAATCAGTGGAGTAATAGAATCGCAAAAGAAGAAAGTACAACCAGCTTTTGTAGAAACTGCGGGAGTAGAAGGATTAAAAGATGAGACTCCTCCAACAATATTCTATTCTGAGGAATCTGTAGCTTTTCCATCTGAATTTCTAGATCCTATAATTGGGTTGATTGATGTAGCTAAGATTTTCATCCATGCTTATAAGGGAACAGAGCCATATTCACTAATACCAGAAGAAGCACTTTATCAAGACAAAGACTATGAGGATAGATTCATGCTAGTAGAATTCGTAATGGCTGAAGATTTACTAATTGGAATACTTGGAGAAAAGTATTCCCAAACAGCTATGACTTATGCAGCTGGAGAACCAGTCTACCAGAGAAGATCAATTCTTCGTAAAGCTAATGAATTACTCAGTTCTCGAAAAACTTTCAATATTGTAGATGCGGGAAACAAAACGTTATCTCGAGAGATCAACTGGAACGAAGTTAAGAAAAGCTATGAAGATAAACCTCTTTTCTATCTTAAATAAATCAATTTCCTCCTTTCTTTTTATTTTCTTTTTGCGGATAAAACTATTATAAACTATTTAATATAAAAAACGAATTTTAGAATGAATAACCTTGATATGGGTTAGGGGTAAGCATCTATGAATGAGCATGAATCTAGTGCAAAATTCTATTTCTTAAGAGGTAAAGATGATTTCTTTAAAGGGAATTATCAAAATTGCATTAGAGATCTAATTTATGCTCAAGAAATGTACTCTACTTTGGGAGATGATAAACAATCAGCTGAAAGCTTTTTCTTTTTAGGTGAAGCTTACTACAACTTAAACCAATTTAGTCAAGCAAGACAAATGTTTTCCCACGCATTAACAAGATACAAACAAATCAATAATATAAAGAGAGTGGGAGAATGTGCTTTATCTCTGGGAGAGATTTACAGAAATCAAGGTGAATTCAAATCTAGCAAACAATACCTATCAGAAGCTATTGAAGTCTTTAAGAAACTGAATAATTTAGAAAAAATAGCTGATACATGGAGAGAGCTAGCAAATACTTACCAAATAAGTTTAGATGCAGGTTCTTCCAAACCAATGCACATAGTTAATGCATATACTAATGCAATTACTATCTATAAGAAACTAAAGAAGGATGCTAAAAAAGCTGAAACTGAACTAGACCTTGGACATGTGTTAGTTTCCCAATCAAAATTCGACGAAGCATTGAAAATCCTATCCAATGCCCTCAATTATTATTCCAAGAAGAAAGACGGTGACACAGTTATCACATTATTAATTCTGATAGGTCGAATTTATTTTGAAATAGGTAAAAAATCAAAAGCTAAAGATTTCATGAACAAAGCTGTCATTCACATGAAAGATGCACGTTATTCATCAGATAAAATTCAACGCTTAAAAGATTCTATTATTTCGATGTTTTAGTAAGAATCATTCAATTAGAAGAAGGGTGTAAAAGTTACTTCTATTTTATCGCTGTTGGTTAAAATTTCAAGATTCTTGAATCTTTGAGGAGCTCTGACTAAGTCATAGATGAAGCTGATAGTGTAATCTTCCAAATGCTTCTTTGATTTGAAAGAATCAGGAATAATTTGACCTATTATTTGGTATCCAGAAAAAACCTTCTTGTGTTTCTTTAGATCCTTTTCTGACATTGTAGTTCCTGCAAAAAGGAGAGAAGTAATTCCATCCTCTTGTGTAATTGCATTTATTGTAAATAGTTCAAGGTTTTCTAAGATGTCTTCTCTCGATTTCTGATAGATGAATTTCTCAATATTCTTTTTAACAACGTACCTATCTTTGATGCTCTCTAATATTCTATCCTTAAGAAAATTAGTGTCGATAGAGAATACTGAATCTGAATCTACTACAGCATTTCTATAATCTACTCGTTTTTCCTTTTCTCCTAATAAAGAAGTTGAACTGATTTCAAGACTCATGTTTTTTAGGTTTTGAGTGGTTTGAGGAGATGAAGCTAAGTCGTATAGCATTGATATTCCCAAAATACTAGAAAGTGAATAGGCATAACCTTTTCTGATTCTTCGTTGTTCAGTATCGCTTAAGTGCTTAACAAACTCCAGAGCTTTTTCGAAATACATCAAAGAAAATTGATACTCTTTGTAATTAGATATTCCACTGGCTAAAGCTGAAAAATACAATGGTCTCTTCGAAGGTGGTAAATCTTCAACAAAAGCTTCTATTTCGTCTAGTGCAGGTTGTACGAGTTCCTCAGAAAGTTTTAGAAAACTTGAAAGGATTGATATTCTTCTGGTCGCTTCATAATCATTTTTTAACAGCTTAAGTGTCCTCAGAACAACATTAACGCCCTTAATAATTGTATCCTTATTCTTTGATACTACCACCAAACTAGGATTTTCTGAAAAAAGCTGAAGAAAATAATCTGTAGGCATCAATAATTTCTCATTTGGATAAGGTTTCTCTGATATAAGATCCATAATGTTCTTACATCGTTCTGCTGCTTTACTGAATTCTTCCTTATAAAAATGCATTAAACCAATATTAACATCACAAAAAACAATATTCTCATAGAAATCATGTTTTTCTGCAATTTCTCTTGATTTCAATAAATAACCCATTGCTTTATCTTTGCCTACAGTTCGATGAATAATGAACATCATATTGAAAATTCTGATTTTCAATCTTGGGTCATCAAGTTTTGATGCAATAGCATCAGCTTTTACGACAGATTTTCTAGCGCCTTCATAGTCATTGGCTAATAGAAATGAATCTGCTAGTTGAAGATAAAAAATGACATGCAACTTCTTTGGTACTAGAGAAAGTAATGATTTAACAGATTTTAAGATAATCAATCCTTCTTTTCTTAATTCTTTATTGAAAAGCTTCTTGCTTTCAGTCAGCATATACTCAGCAAAGTCTTGAATTGAAAGAGTCTTATCTAAATCTAGATGAGAAAGTAGCTCCTGAAACAGCTTTGTATCTTTTACTCTTTCAACTAAATTAGGTGGTTTAAGAGTCTTAAGATAATTATGAAGCACTACAGTCATTGACATTCAGTAAAAAAAGGTAATAAATCTGTTTTGTTTCAATAGAAGATAGAGAAATCAAAACAGCTGCTAGTTGATTTTCTTCTTAATTTCTGAAATGAGCTTTGATATTTCTACAGTTTTTTTCTCTTCAGTATCTAAATCCTGTAATGTTACTTTTTTCTCATCCAGATCTCTTTTTCCAACAATCACCATTAATGGAATGTTTCTTGTACTAGCATCTTGCAATTGCTTCTTTAAATTCCACCCAAATGGATTAAATATAATTTCAAACTCATCTCTTAGCATATTAACAATCTCTGCTGTTTCGTTGTAAACATCTTTGGATATTGGAGCAACATATACTTTAGCAGGATGAGTATATTCTCCAGTTCTTCCAAGTTGTTGAAGAATCGAGAGTAAGACTGTTTCTCCCATACCAATACCTGTGCATGGGATAAGACCGCCACCAAAGCTATCAACAAGTTGATCATATCTCCCACCACCAGCAATAGTCCTAACAACTGATCCTGTTCTATCGAAGAATTCGTAAACTATCCCAGTATAATATTCTAATCCTCTGGCAATTGAAGCATCATAAACACAGTTATGGATAACATTGAATATTTCCAAATAATCAGCAAGTTCTGACATCTTTTGTAAAGCTTCTAGAGCTTTTTCTCCTAAATCGATCTCACTCCTGATTCTCTCAATGAATTCCTTTGGAGTATCCTTGATTGATGCAAATTTGTATATTTGGTCTGCTTGGAATTCTGTTAATCCTACGCTCAGCAGTGCTTTTTTTATTACAGTTTCTGCAATTTCATCTAGTTTCTTAGCAATAGGTGCTGTTGTTGAATCATCAAGTAATTTCTTCCCAACATTCTTCAATTCAGGATCTTGCATCCAGATAGTTCTGAAGATTAAGGATAAGTCATCAGCTTTATCTTTTTTAACTCCCTGTTGAGTCAATTCATTCTTAATGTAATTCTGTAAGTACTTCTCTCGAGAATCAATTACTCTAATTACTTCTACTTGATTATCTATCTTTAGATGGTCTAGAAAACCTTGAACGAACTCTCTACTGTTTATTGTGCAGATGAATTCATCCTCTTTCAATCCAGCTGTTCTAATAATATTGGTTGTCAAAGCAATAATCTCAGCATCGGCAGCAACATGATCTACACCTATTATATCTGCGTTATACTGGAAATGTTCTTTGACTCTACCTCTTTGAGGAGTTTCATCTCTAAAAATCCGTGGGATTGTGTACCATCTCATAGGTTTTGGGTATCTTTGATGTTGGTTTGCAATAAGTCTTGCAAGAGTAGGAGTTTGTTCTGGACGAAGAACAAGTTTTCTATTTTCTCTGTCAAACAATCTATAAGTTTCATCTACTAGGGCTTGACCAGATTTGTGTTCTATCAGTTTTGCGAATTCAACAGAAGGACCTTCATATTCTTCATAACCAAACTTACGGGAGATAACATGCATAATATCCAATATTTTCTTAATTTCAGCATAATCTTCGGGATAAAAATCTCTAAAGCCTTTTATTCCTTTCAGAATTTCCTTGAGTTCAGAGTCCATTCGTTAATCAAAAAAAAGAAATCTTGAGAAGTATTTAACCCTATTGTTCAATTGTAATAAAAGACGATTTAGGCATTTCACAAGCTATCAATTACAGAAATCTCAAACATTGGTTGTTGTGTTTCAGACCAGAATGTTTGATTATCAATCATGTATCTTACTAGGTAACTTGTTAAATCAGATTCTGAAAGTTTTTCTCCTTTTTCAGTTCTTAATCCATGAATTTCTTTTACAAACTCTGTAAGCAATTTCATGAGTAGATTTGAACCTTTGAATTCTTCGCTTTTTGTTGTTACAAGCCAACAAGATGTTTGCTCATCTGCTGCCATTACAATTTGTCTTCCACTTAACCGCATATATTCCAATATTGATTCATCACTAGAAGCAAATTTGTATCTTATGACTGGAAAGATACCCTTATCCATAATTTCAACATTCGGGGTTCTAATTCTTGCTTCAACAATACCTTCATCGGTTTTAATATAGGCAACAAAGTAATCAACTGCGATTCCAGCGCTAACTAGATTAGAAATAATTGCGTTTGCGAGCCAGTTAAATGTTTTATTAAGATTTTCACCTGTAATTGGGGAGATTAAGAAACAATCTATGTCATGCAAATTATTTGGGGACTTGAACATTTTAGAGATAGATTCAACAGATTTCTCATCAATCGGTTTGTCCCATACGTTTATCAAAATAAGAATAGGGGAATCTCTTTTGATCCACTTAAGAGCACGAACAAACCAATTTTTGGATTCATCTATGGTTTCTTTTTTAGTAGCATCAACAACATAAATCAGGGCGTCGGACTTAGAAATATAACTACGCCAAAGGGATTTTCTGAAAGGCTCTTTCCCACCCAAATCGGTCAAACCTAACCTAAGTCCATTGATTTTGACTATTTCTTGATTGATACCAAAAGTAGAATATGTCTCAGAAATTTCTTCTCGTAGAAGCTTGTTAACTATTGAAGTCTTACCTACTCCATCTAAACCAGCAATAGAGACATTCATATCTCTACTGGACAGTGTCCAACTATCGTTTTGATTAGACCCCAACAATTGCCTTCACATCTACTGTTAATTCATACACTCTTATATTATGAATCGCCAGAAATCCCCTATAAATATTTATGTCGAGAACTTATAAAAACATTCTGAACTAGTTATCCGCAATAGAAATAACGCATTTGATTGAAAATTAAGATGAGAAAAAGATGATTTCAAACATTTAATCAGATTATTCATTAGGACAAACATTCGCAACTTGGTTTTTCTTTTTTTATAAAACCGCAACAATTATATATCAATGAATTGAAATCAGAAATGAAATTTACACTAAAACATTACTAGAGTGAGGCTAAAAACAAATGTATGGAACACCTGTTTATATTCTTAAAGAAGGAACAGAAAGAACTCGTGGTAAAGACGCTCAAAGAAATAACATCACTGCAGCAAGAGCTGTTTCTGAAGCAATTCGATCAGCTCTAGGTCCCAAAGGAATGGATAAAATGCTTATTGACAACTTTGGAGACACAACTGTAACAAATGATGGTGCAACAATCCTCAAAGAAATTGAGGTAAGCCATCCTGCAGCTAAATTCGTTATTGACTTAGCAAAAACACAAGATCAAGAAACCGGTGATGGTACAACAAGTGTTGTTGTAATTGCTGGTGAATTGCTAAAACAAGCTGAAGAATTATTAGATATGGATATTCATCCAAGCTCTATTGTTGAAGGTTACAAACTTGCCAGATTTAAAGCAGAAGAAGTTCTGAAAGAGATGGCAGTAGACGTCACTTTTGAAGACGAGAAAATACTCAGATTTGTAGCACAGACTTCTATGTCTTCTAAAATTGTCAGTGGTGAAAAAGATTCAATCTCTAAGGTTGTTGTTAAAGCAGTAAAAGCTATTTCAGAAGAAAAAAATGGTGAAATGCATGCTGATATCGATAACATCCAAATTCAAAAGAAAAAGGGTGGAAGCTTAACTGATACTGAACTTATCGACGGTATTATTCTGGACAAAGAATTTGTTCATGCTGATATGCCAAAGAAAGTATCAGGTGCCAAAATTCTACTTTTGGATAAAGGACTTGAATTAAGTAAAACAGAGATTGATGCTAAAATCAACATCACCAGTCCTGATCAAATTCAAGCATTTTTAGACAATGAACATGAGATGCTCAAAGAGATGGCTGATAAGATCATCGCATCTGGAGCAAACGTTGTTTTATGTCAAAAGGGTATTGATGACATTGTTCAACACTATCTTGCCAAAAACAATATCTCAGCTGTTCGAAGAATCAAGAAAAGCGATATGGAGAAATTATCTAGAGCAACTGGTGCTCAAATTACCACAAGCTTAGACGACGTTGAGAAATACTTAGGAAAAGCTCAACTAGCTGAAGAAAGAGCTATAAGTGATGATAACATGATTTTCGTCACAGGTTGTGACAATCCAAAAGCTGTTTCTATTATCATTCGCGGTGGTACAGAAATGATAGTTGACGAAGCTGATAGATCTATTCATGATGCTTTATGCGTTGTTCGTCAAGTTATTCATGACAAGAAAGTTGTACCTGGAGGTGGAGCCCCTGAAATCAGAATTAGTCAAAAACTAGGGGAATTCGCTATGGGTCATTCAAGCAAAGTTCAACTGTCTATTGAGAAATTCGCCAAAGCGATGGAGATTATTCCAAGAACACTTGCTGAAAATGCTGGACTTGATCCAATAGATGTGATTTCTGAATTACATGTTCAACATTCTAAGAATGGAAGTGTATTCGGCGTAAATCCATTTAAAGCTAAAGTTGATGATATGGCTAAACTTCAAGTTTGGGAACCTATATCAGTCAAGAAACAGGCAATAACTAGTGCATCAGAAGCAGCAGAAATGATACTTCGAATAGATGATGTTATCGCAGCTAAAGAACTATCAGGCGGAGGAATGCCTGGTGGTCCACCTGGTGGCGGTATGGACGAAGACTACTAACTTCTCCCCTCTTTTTTCATAATATTCTTCTTTTATTTTTATTAAGTTCAATCGTCTACTTTGCTTTTTTACGTACTTCAGCTGTCCATTCTGTTTTTTTGTCTTTTCTTTTCTGAATTAGGAAACCTTCTAGTATTTGTTCCCAATTTTCTTCTTTCATATAACTTATAGATCCTTTTGCAGCGCTTAGATATGCAAGTCCGTTTGGTTTTAGTATACGTTTTATTTCTTCCACAGCTGAGTCTTGTTGCTGTGGTGCAACACAACATAACAATCCATTCGCAAAAACAAAATCCACTGATTCATCAGCTATGAAACTCAATTTGGCTGCAGATGATGCATGTGCTTCTATATTTTGATATCCTCGTTTTTCCTTCTTTTTTTCTAATGCTTTTATTACTCTTTCATCATAATCAACCGCATACACCTTCCCTTTAGGACCAAGAATTTTAGCAAAATGGAGCGAATAATATCCTGGTCCACTCCCTAGGTCAGCAACTACATCTCCTTGTTCTACATAAGGTTCAATGAAACGTTTTGGAGGTTCAAATAATCTTGATATGGCATGACCAATGAGAGGAAATTTTTTATTCTTCTTTTCTTTCTTTTTGTTCATTTCATTTACCTTCTGTATAAGTCATAACCAATAATTCACTTAAATATTATGCACAAACGAAACTTCAAAGAAACGTTGATTTCGAAATCTAGCTATACGTTTTAAGAGCTTTAGATATTTTATCTAACATATCATCAGTTACTTTGTCTGATTCAAGTTCGACAATTGAAACCCAAGTGGAATAAGCAGCCTCCCTTACTTTCTTATTCTTATCTTCCATACCCTCCAAAATAACTTCAACAACATCAGGTGATAACTTTATGATGCCTTCTTTTGTTACTTTTTTTGAAGTGTAGGACATATTTCCCTATGAATTTTCGATTATCTGTTTAAAAGTCTTTTCCGGACGTAATTGAACGTGAAAAATTGAAAAAAATAGGTAAAAAGAATGGAATGTGAAGGAAACTGCTAGGGAGACTCTTTCACTTTTTTCGCAACTTGTTTGGCTAGTTCCTTTGCTTGATTTAGTAACTCTTCAGTTGGAGCACCTTTGAATTCCAATAACGGTTCAACGATTTCCCAATCCAGTTCTTGGACTGCATCAGCTGCTTGTTTCAAAGCTCTACCACTCCACATTGATGAACCGAAAAATCCAACAATTCGTTCTTTGAGATCTTTCCTTTTCAGAAGATGTAAATAATATGATGTATTTAGGAATGGACCTCCATCATAGGTAGGAAATCCTAAAATTACTCCTTTGTATTTCCAGGTTTCCTTAATTAAATAACTAAGGTGGTCGTTTGAAAAGTTTAGAACTTTAACAGGAAGTCCTTCTTCTCTTATTCCTTCAACAATATGGTTTACAACCTTTGCTGTGTTACCATACATCGATCCCCAAATGACTGTCACACCGGGAAGAGCCATTCTATCTGAAAGCTTTACATACAGATCGATAATTCTTCCTGGATTTTCTCTCCAGATGAGACCATGGGCTGGAGCAATGATTTTGATATCTAATCCACCCAATTTTTCCATAGCCTTCTTCACATATTTAACATACTTAGCCACTATATTGCTAAAATATCTTATTGTTTCTTCATAGAAAATGTCAGGATCACAGTCATCATCAAATAAGCCAAAATCCAATGCTTTGTATGAACCAAATGCATCACATGAAAATAAAATACCATCCTTTGTATCATAAGTAACCATTGTTTCAGGCCAGTGAACCAGAGGATCCATGTAAAATACTAATTCTCTACCACCTAAGTCTAATATTTCTCCTTCTTCCACAACATGAATATTATCGGTTACTCTATAGAGGGTATCAATCATGCCTTCAGCTTTTTTAGAACACATGATAGTAGCATTTGGAACCTTTTCAAGAAGACGAATTAGGGAACTACTATGATCTGGTTCGATATGGTTCAAAATAATATAATCAATATCGAATGAAGTAACTTCCTCTACTTTCTTAAGAAACTCATCTACGAACAGAACCTTTACTGTATCAATCAGAGCTGTTTTTTCACCTTTCACGATGTAGCTATTATAACTAACACCTTCTGGTATTGGCCATAATCCTTCAAATAGATCAGTTTCGTGATCATTAACGCCTACATAATATACTCCAGATGTAACTTCTTTCATTGCTTTCATCTCATTGTTTCAAGGATTTTTTTCTTATCTCTAAGAGTGGGAAATCCTTAAAATTAACCACTTAAAGCTCAAAGTGAGCATATAAAAATTTTAGTGTTTATCTAAATATATTAGTGAAAAAACACAGCTTTTTAACCAAAATTCTTATCTATTCTATAGGAAATACTAACAGTGTAGAAAATGCAAATCAAAGGAATTGATAAAGATACTCTTGAGATATTAGAGAAAGCTGGTTACACAGTTGAAAGCTTAGCTGTTTCCACTTCTGATACCCTAATTTCCAAATTTGATTTAGATTCTGAGAAAGCAAAAAAAATAATCGAAGCAGCTCAAAACAAAGTAGGAATACATCCAGTAAGTGCCTTGAAATTCTTAGAACTTGAATCTAAAAGAGGTAAAATCACAACCTCCTCAAATGAATTGGATGGTATCTTAGGAGGAGGCATTTGGACACAAGAGATTACTGAACTAGCTGGAGGTTTTGGATCTGGTAAAACTCAGCTTTGTTTTCAATTATGTATTAATGTTCAGCTTCCAAAGGAGGATGGAGGACTAGGAGGAAACGCATTTTTCATTGACACAGAGAGAACTTTTTCTCCAAGAAGGATTGTAGAAATCGCAAGCTATCGAGATCTAGATGTTGAAGAGATCTTAACTAACATAACAATCGGTTCTGCTATCAATACTGATCACATGTTTAGTATCATTGATCAACTTGATGAACTCATCCCTAAAAACAACATCAAACTTCTGGTTGTAGATTCATTTGCTTCTCATTTCAGATCGGAATATATTGGAAAGGGAAGACTTGTAGAAAGGCAACAAAGGATTATGCAAATTGCAGAAGAACTCTTGATACTAGCAGTAAAGCATGATATAGCAATAATTGTAACAAACCAAATAATAGCTAACGTTGAAGAATTTCTATTTGGCAGTCCTGAAGAACCTGCATTGGGTTTTGCATGGGCACATCGTCCACAGCAAAGGGTATTTCTACGTAAGTCTAGAGGAAGTTCAAGAATTGCTAGATTATTTGATAGCTCTAGAATGCCTGAACGAGAAGCCTTGTTCTATGTTACAGAAAGCGGATTAACAGATGCTCCATTTCCAACAGAGTTTTACAGTGAATAAATTATTCACTCAGCTAACTAATAAAACATAATTAAAAGGAGTAAAGATAAACAAGCTTATTTTGAAACTGTGGAATAAACCACTGTTCTTCTTGAGCTTGTTACACGCTCAATTATTTTGTTTTCTTCAGCTTCACGAAGGATTTTTTTTGCGGTGCTGACTCTTATATTGAATTTATCTGCAAGATAAGCAGGAGTCATTCCTTTTGCTTTTGTCAATTCTTCGTCAATTTTCTTCTTTGTAGCTTCGTCAGGAAAAAGATCACGTGTTACAGGAACAAATTCCACAACTAAACCAAACTTTTTCTTCTTTCTCACTACTCTCTTTTCACGTGCTGACATTTCTTTCGTTTCTGGGTTTTTCTGCTGATTTTTAAGTTATTCGATTTGCTAGGTTTTTTAAGCAGGGCTTTATTTCCATTTGTTCTTACTATTTTATTCATGTAACCAAAATCTTGATATTCTGAGGACAAAAATCAACACATGGATAAAATAGAATTGGTTTTAGATTCTTTCAAAGGTAAAAATGAGAAATATCCCTTATTCAGTCTTTGGAAACATTTTCCCTATGCAGATAGAGATCCAGAGAACCTTGCAGAAGCTCATGTTAGTTTTTATGAAAGACATAAATTTGATCTAATGAAAATATCTCCTCATGGCCGTTTTCCTGTAGTTGATTTTGGTTGTAAGGTTGCAGATGAATATGATCCGTTCACTGGGAGTACAAGTTGCGCTGAATGCTCGATAAAGAATATTCAAGATTGGGAAACTATTGAACAATTAGACGTGGGAGAGGGAGAACTAGGAAAGCAATTAAAATCTATAGAACTTATTAACAGAGAATTAGAAGAGTTACCAAAAATGATGACTGTTTTCTCTCCTTTGATGGTAGCTTCTAAAATGGATAATAATCTCGAAGCTAATTTACTGAACAATCCTGAAGTTATGAAGGAATCTTTCTTTATTCTACTTGATATTGTGACAGAGCTTGCACTTTCCTCAATCGATGCAGGAGCTGATGGAATCTTTTTAGCTTCTCAACACTTCAGAAAAACCAATTTACCTTGGGAAGAAGTCGAACGTTTTGAAATCGCTTTTCTAGACAAGCTCATCTCAAGAATCAAAGGAAAAAGCAATTTTACTGTATTGCATGTTCATGGACAGGATATTCAGTTTGATAAAGCAGCTAACAAACTTAATGCGGATGCTCTAAACTGGCATGATCAATTAACTTGGCCAGCTATGGAAGAAGCTTTAGAGATTTTCCCGAAAGGATTATTAGCTGGAATAGATGAAACAAAAACACTCTTAGGTGAAGATGAACAGAAAATCAAACAAAATATTACAGAAGCTTTTGATTTATCAAAACGGTATAACAATCGAATAATCATCGCCCCAGGATGCGTAATACCTATTACTGCCTCAGAGGATTCAATAAACGTAATATCTTCAACAATGATGAAATTAAGGAACAGAAGTTAAAATGAGCAAAAAAAAAGAATTTGAAATTTCAAAAGGAGCATTTCGATACGGTTGGAAAGATTTCATACTAAACCTAGCTTTTAGTCTAATAATGATTGCAAGTATATATTTATTCATTTTCTTTATTAATCCTCCAACAGATTTAGTTGACTGGATAGTAAGATTCTTTGTAACTGTTGTACCCCTTCTTATTTTTCTCAGTAGAACAATCAAGGAATTATTCTATGGAAAAGATTTCATTAAAATGGACAAAGAAACCATTGTTTATCGTTCCACACCTCTGTTGCTTACAGGTATGAGAGTGAAAAAAGGTGAATTTCATATCAGAGATATCAGGAGATTTGGTCTTTCAAAAATTCCTAGAAAGATGTCCTTAGATCTTCGAAAACACAAAAAGAAAGCTATGATTGTAGTCTCATTAAAGACTGGTCAAGAACATATTTTTGGTGAAT
>JAEOTK010000317.1 GCA_016839875.1 Candidatus Heimdallarchaeota archaeon | reverse complement strand
GATATATCGCTTTTGTACCAGATCTCAATTTAACTTATGCTCAGTTAACGAATGTTAATTGGACACCTTCATATCTAATGCTTTCCGCATTTGCTCTGCTTTTTGGAAAGGATCCTGAAGAAGTAATTCCCTATTTCAAACGAAAAAAACATTACAAATTTCTCTGTGGCAGATATGAAGCTTACAAGAAAACTATCACGATGGAAATTGTCCAAAAGGGATCTCTTCTTTATTTGGAAGCTGATAATTGGTTTTCAAAATTCACTACACCTTTGATTCCCAAGAATACTGATCCTGAGGTTATGGATTTCTATATTCTCGAGGATAACGGTATTATGAATGTACCTTTCACTAAACATAGTGATGGACACATAACTTTTGATTGGGAAAGACATCTGATGCATAAAATAACAACAGAAAAAACTGAAGAATAAATTACTGAGGAGAGTAATGTTTCTCCTCAGTAAAAAGAGAAATAAATGCATCTTAATCAATAGAGGGTTGAGGAGACCCTTGAGCCTCCTCAATTTTAATCTGTTCTAAGGTGATCTCAGCGATTCTCTCAAAATCTTCTTCGCTTTTAACAGATTTCTTCTCTATTTCCTCAAGTTCTTTGAGATATTTCATCTCTTCTTCGCGGATTTGAGCTTGTTTATCTAGTTTTGTTGACTTAATGTAAAGTAATCCTACTGCTCCTGCAACTGCAATTAAAGCTGCTATTATACCGAAAATTATACTAATCGAAACAACTCCTGCTAATGCTGCAGCAATAGTAGATGCAAGAAGTGATGCTCCAGTTATTACAGTATCAATAACACCACTAACCTTCCCAAGATTTTCATTCTTTATTATTGATTGCAGTAATGTGGAGAAGGGAATACTAAATCCAACATTCATCATACCAACTAATGCAAATCCAACATATAACCAAATATATCCTCCTGGAAGAATAGTTGCTAAACCTATAAATGCCAAGCAAAAGCTAGCAATAATTATTGATGCAGTCATGAATGTTAGTTTCTTCTTAAGCTGCCCTTTGATCGAAAGAATAACTGCTGCAATTATACCACTAACAGCTGAGAAACTCATAAGCATACCAAACTCTTTCTCTCCCAAACCAAACGCAAAATTCATGTAAGGGACGATAAGTGGATCAACCATTCCAACCAATAGGATTGTAAATGAGAATAATATCAAAACAAAAGTAATGATTTTATCTCCAAATGATATCTTAAAACCTTCTTTCAATCCTGTAGCTACATTTCTTAAGGATAATTTCTCTCCATCATCCTTAGGTTTTAGATCTTTTCTTATCATAAAAATCATAACAGCTGAGAATATGAAAGTGCTTGCATCAACTATGAATGCTGATCTCAAACCAAAAAACTCAATCAAAAAGCCTGCAAGTAGGGGACCAATTAATCGAGAGATACTGGATGAGGTTTGAATAAAACCATTTGCTGAGAGTAATTGATCTTGTTTAACAATTCTTGGAATTGAGGCAGTTTTAGCTGGGTAGAAGAATTGTCGTACTGAAGAGTTCAAGAAGAATATTAAATATAAATGCCACATTTGAGATGCAAACATAAGTGCTATGATTGCTCCAGCTGCAAATAAATCCGCAAGAATCATCACTTTTTTTCTATCAAACTTATCTACTAATACACCAGCTATTGGACCTAATACAAAAACGGGAATTAGCGAAAAAGTAGTCATTAATGCAATTAATCTAGTTGCTTCAGTAGCTGTTAGGTTATCTGTTATTTCTAAAGCAAAAAACACTATTGCTATGCTAGTGAAGTACGAACCTATGTTTGAGATAAACCCTCCTAGAAATAAGGCAGAAAAATCCCAGCTTTTCAGAAGGGATAAAGCATTAGGTTTTTTTTCTTCAACTTGAATGAGTGTTGAGTGATCATCTTGTTGATTCATTCAAATCACTCTTTACTTACTTTATACTTCCTTAGTGTATTCTCTCTTTGAGATAAAACTGTACAGGTCTGTCCAAATAAAGACCAATATTGTACTTCAATTTTTCTTTGAGATTTGATTAATTTTCCTTTCATTCATATCACCTTAGTTTTTTCTAATACTTTCTTGATTGGTCACTGAATAAAAGAACACTGAACAGATGTGCCCACCAAGTGACCAATATCTAGATTCAAGCACGTTTTTTTCTCTTAATCTTTCGAATTTGTTCTTTTTATTCATGAATTACAGTTAGAATCATGTTTATTAAGGAATTTTAAAATTCAGCAGTTTAAGAGGTTATGAAGGCAGTTTAAGAATGCAATTGATTACTCAAATCAATTAAACATGTTGTGAAAGATTTAAGCTTATTGGTTTAAATCAAACAGATTTACGTAATTAGATTATCTATAATAGAATAGTCTCTACATCCTTTGATAAAGTGAAAGTTTTGTTTAAATCAACCAATGTAAATTCATCTATTGTGATTGGATAAACTAGATTCAGATTTTTAGCTTCTGATAGTGCATCTTGATATTTCTGTTCATCAAAAACTATTTTTTCTTTATAATCAAGCAATTCTCCATAGTTTTCAAAATCTGACTGATCCTCTTTTCTTGCAAAATATCCCAAACCAATATGTGGTAATAGTAAATTCAGTCTTCTATAAGGAGATAAGATTCCTTGATACAAATCTTTATACAAATCAGTTATGATGTCGTTTCCTTTACTTAAAGTAAGAAATAACCAATAATCCCTGCTTAATGTAAATCCTTCCAGAGTGACTTCAAAAGGATCCCATCTACTTAAGACGTTTTTAACGTGCTTTGAAATTTCCTCTTTATCCTCTTTACATGGAAAAACTATTGTAATATGAGCTCTAACTGCATTAAATGTAAAATCATATTTTCTTCGGAAATTCTCGATTTTTGTTGTATCTATTTTTGGATAATGGCACAAACAGCGATACATAATATAAATCTAGATTTTATTAATTTATAACTATATAGTAAAAAGAAAGAAAAAAAAAAGAAAAATTTAATCTGAAGAGGGAACAAAAATTGGTGCTTCCTGAGTGTCTTTTTCATCAACTATTATTTCTGTTATTTCAGCATCTTCTGGTTTCATTTCGTTTTCTCTTCTTCTTGCAATCATATCTAAATTCTTAACTCTAATGAATACTAACGATCCTATTCCTGCGATTAAAACTATCGCAGCTACGATTCCTAAAAGAACACTTATTGAAATATATCCAGTTAGTGCAACTGCTAACAATGAAGCTATTAATGAAGAAGCAGTCATTATGGTGTCAATTACTCCACTAACTTTTCCAAGATTCTCATTCCTAATTATAGACTGTAAAAGTGTTGAGAAAGGAATACTGAAACCTACATTTGTAAAGCCTATTAAACACATTCCCAAGTATAACCAAACTATTGGTCCAGGGGCAAATGGGGCGAAGGCTAGTAAAGCTACTGATACTCCGAGTGCAACAATTGCAACCGACATGAAATTGAGTTTGTTCCTTAGCTTTCCTTTTGCCGTGAGAATAACAGCTGCTATTACACCACTTACAGCTGAAAAACTCATCATCATTCCGAAGTCTTTTTCACCTAAACCAAACTCGAAGTTTAGATAAGGTATTGCTACTGGATCAATCGCACCTATAGCTAAAATTGTCAATCCAAATGTGATTACTAGAAAGCTTATGATTTTATCTCTAAATGTGAGAGTGAATCCATCTTTCATGCCAACAAGAACTGATTTTACATTAACTCTTTCTCCATTTTGCTTTGGTTTAAGATCTGTTCTTATGATAATAATCAGTATAGCTGATATGATGTATGTTCCTGCATCAAAAAGAAAGGCAATCTTTAAGCCTAGAGCTGCGGCAATGAATCCTGCAAGCAATGGTCCTATCATTCTTGCAATCTGGTTTGTTGTTTGAATAAATCCATTTGCAGTAAGTAGTTGATCTTGCTTAGCTATTCTTGGAATACTTGCCATTCTTGCTGGATAGAAGAATTGCTTTACACTACTACTGAATATCTGAAATAGATATAAATGCCACATCTGTGTTGAGAAAAATAATGCGAAGGCTGCTCCTGCTCCTAGCAGATCTGCAAAGAACATCACTTTCTTTCTATCAAACTTATCTACTAATGCTCCAGCTAAGGGACCAAGAACTAGCATAGGGATTAATGAACATGTAGTTAACAAAGCAACTGCTTGTGTTGCTTCAGTTTGAGATAGATTCTCGGTAAACTGAAGAGCAAGAAATATAACCGCAACCATTGTGAACCAGGTACCTATATTTGAAATGAAACCTCCAAAGAACAATGCTGAGAAATCTCTATTTTTCAACAATACTATTGCATTAGGTTTCTTCTTTTCAACTTCATTCAGGTTTTCTGAATTTTTTTCATTCATTTTTACTACTTCCGTTTTAGAATATCTTCCAAAATGAAAGAAATTCCGTTCTGAAATACATTGTCCCTGAGGCATATATAAATATTTCTCTCATTATGAAATTAATTTCAAAATGGAAAAACTTTTAAAATGTATTGATATATGTTTAATTGTGAATATTCATGAGTAAGAGTAAAGATCTTAAGAAAGTCAAAGAAAATTATTTTGCTTTGGTTACTGATGAAATTGAGTTTGGAATTGTAACTGCATTAAATTGGTTTGAATCACTTAATCTGAAGAAACTAGCAGTTATGCTTGATAAACCTGAAAGCACTACACTTCGTTATATTAGAAAATTAAAAGATAATGGGATAATTGTTTTTGACAGTAAAAAATCTGAGGACAGTTGGGGAAAATTCTACAAACTGTCACCGCAAATAAAGAAAACATATGATGCTTATAATCAAGCAATGGATGATCAAATAGCAAAAATTGAGGAAGAAATTAAAGATAAACTAGATTCTGAAGAGGAACTTGAAAAGTATTCGTTGGATAGACTCCTCTCTGCAGAGAAACTAAGAGAGATTCCCTTACAAAAGCATTATTTCCATTTTGTTTCAAATCTACAAAGCATAATGATGAATGAAGCTGTACATAAAATAGAAGAATTCTTTTC
>JAEOTK010000051.1 GCA_016839875.1 Candidatus Heimdallarchaeota archaeon | reverse complement strand
AGCGTAATTAAAGCAAGTATGTAATTAAAGTAAAAAAGTATACCAAGAGTACCGAGTCCGATTACAAGACTGCCAACTGTATTGCTAATGAGAACAGCTGTGTTACTAAAATCTAAAGTATCATTTACGACAATACTATTGAGTTTCCCACTCATATGTTCGTCGAAGAAAGTCATATCTTGTTCTTGTAATTTAGTGAATAGCTCAAGACGTAAATCCTCTAAGAAATATGGAACATATTTTCCTGATTGTACTTGTTGCATAGAAAATGCACCCCAATTAAGTAAATATAGTAACAGAAATCCAACAGATGCTATTATGGTTAAAACATAACGAGGAGTAGCAAGAATTAATTCATCAGTAACAAAACCAACTAGAAGAGGAGCAATTATTGCTGCAATTGCTTGTATAACTATGAATAAAGCAATTAGCAAAATATTCTTTCTAAAAGGTGCGATACGATCTATGAACCTTTTGAATAATTCCCTATCTTTGTACTGGCGTTCATCTTCTTGTCTCATTGAACTTCTGAATAGTCCCATTTAGTTTACCTCCTGTGCAATGTATCCGTCTTCTAATTGTTTTCCAAACACTTTCCTATAATCTTCAGAGCTCATCAATAGTTCTTCATGTTCTCCTTGAGCTACTATTTCTCCATTTTTCATAACTAAAATCAAATCAGAGGTTCGAATACTGTGTAATCGGTGAGTGATTATCAAGTTAGTGCGACCTTTCAAAATATTCTTGATCGCTTTGCCTATTCTTTCCTCAGTTTCACTATCTATAGCACTCATTGAATCATCAAGAATAAGAACATCAGGATCTGTAAGAAAGGCACGAGCTATTGCAATACGTTGCTTTTCTCCTCCGCTCAATGTCATGCCTCTTTCACCAACGACGGTATCGTAACCTTTCTCAAATTCGTCTATGAAATCATGTGCATTAGCCAGTTTAGAAACTTCAATAACATTATCTTTTGACGCTTCAGGATATCCAAATTTAATATTCTCTTCTATTGTTTGGGAGAATAGATAGATATCTTGCTCAACTAAAGATACCTGTTGCCTAACCATTTCTAAAGGATATTCTTGTATTGGTTTTCCATCCAATAAAATAGTTCCTTTTTGAGGATCATACAATCTTAACAAAAGTTTAGCCAAAGTTGTTTTCCCACAACCTGTTGGTCCAACTAAGGCAACAGTTTGATTAGGTTTGATTTTGAAGTTCAAATTCTTTAAAACTTGTGAATTTTTGGGATTACCATTTGGATATGTGAATGAAACATTTTGAAATTCAATAGCACCTCTAAAGATATTAGTGTAATCAGTTTTCTTAGCAGGCAAAAGCTCAACCTTACCGATCGAAATAATAGAAAACAACCTCTCACTTGCTCCGAATCCTCTGATCATATCTCTAGTAGCCCAGAAAATCATTTGAGTTGGATGAATAAGAGCGATTAATAAGAGTAATACAGCTGTTAATTCACCTACAGTCATGCCATTATTTCTGACTAGAAATATTCCAAATACTACAGAAACTCCAATTGCAGCGTAAAGAGTCAGTAAGGGATAAAATCGAGCTTGAATTCTAATTTCCCCTAGTCTATTGTTTCTGAATGCCTGAACAGCTTTCTTAAACTTGCTATATTCTACTTCTTCTGCACAAAAAGATTTGGCAACTTGAACACTGTTTAAACTCTCTTGTAAAGAAACAGCAACATCTGCGTGTTTTGTCAAAGATGCTTTAGAATATGGAAGTAAATGCTTACGATATCGTAGTACAAAATAGACATATAATCCCAAAAAAGGTATTGTAAGTAAAGCCATTCTATAATTAAATGTTTGAATCTGTACTATAGTAACAATGGTTTGAATAAATGGGTAAACGTAAAAAGATCCATGAGCTATCAAAGTATTAACTACACGTAAATCATTTGTGGCTAAAGCTAGCAAATCCCCTGTTTTGATTCTATCATGGAAACTCAATGGTTTATTCTGAACGTTTTCAAAAAACTCTCTGCGCATAGATTGTTCAGTTTTAGAACCCAACTGATGCCCAATCATCCAAGTAGTATATTCAACTATATTTCTAAGAAAATAGAATCCTAACAAAATTGCCATTGTAATTAGGAGATTCTGAGCTGCTTGTTTGAGTACAATAGCATCAGTTAAGTCTCCGATGCGAATTGGAATTATCGTCCTTGTATAAGTTACTGCAACTATCCCTATGAAATTAAGAGTAAAAAGTACTTTATGATTCAAAGTATGGATAAAAAACCACTTCACATAGGGATTCTTTTCTTTGGTTTTTTCCTTTTTATTCATACTCAATCCTCGATTAAAGATATTTTGAAAAGAAAAAAGCTATTTTAAAAGTTTGCTATCTTATTATTCGTTCTCCAGTTTCAGTAATGTAAATTCTATAATTCCTTCCCACTTTTCTCTTCTGATTAGTTCATGTTGTTCTAAAGAAAGAAGCTTTGAAAAATTCCTTGAAGAGGAAGAAAGAAAAGCACAGGAAGGAGTTAGAATTCAAGAAATTAGAGATTACTAAATTAGAAGCTCATATAAGATTTTTATAATCGATTAGAAATTCATCTTATGGAAGAAAGCAGAATTACAGAATCTATTATTTCAAAAGCTATTGATTTTTTTTATTTAAGAAGATTCAATGATGGATTACAGATTCTTGATCACCCACTTAAGTCTCCAAATAATGAAATGGAGATGTGGAAACTCATCATAAAAGCAGAAGAGGGGGTGGAAGACGTTTTAGAAAGTGCTCAAAATTTGCTAAAAACAGCAAAAGATTCAAGTGATAATATATTAGAGGTTGGAGCTTCATGTGCTCAAGCAATCTGTCATCTGAAGAATCGGAAATTTGAAGAGAGTTTAAAATTAACGAATGAAGCAGATAGAATTTTATCTAAAGTTAATTCTAAGGGAAGCTTTGAAATAGAAAGTCTAAAGATTCTAACCCTAATCATATTTGGTTCTTCTTATCTTGGAATTGCTGATTTCATAAAATCCTCAGAGTATTTTGAAATTATTTACGATTCATCTTTCATGAAAGATTATTTATGGCATCGAATAAGAGCAGGATACACCATTCTTTTTGCATTAAGAGAAGAAGAGGATCAATCCAAATTATTGAGAATAGCAGAGGAAGTAGTAACTTTAGCAACAGAATTGGAGATGGGAGATCAAATACGAATCCATTATCGAAACTTAGTTAGAATGCAGATTTTAGCTGGTCAGTATGATAAGGCAAGAACTACTTACAAACAGATGTTTTCCTCATACAAAAGATTCTCAACTACTCCTAAATTCATAGAAAATCTTACTCTTGATTTGGATAGAACTGTGGAGATTCTAAATAGGGCAAGAAGAAGTTTTACTAAACAACCTATAGTTATTGATCTACCTGATGATACCTATCTATTTGTTGGGGATATACATGGAGATTTGGAAGCGTTAGTACGAACACTTTCTATTTGGGAAAATAAATATAACCACATAATTTTCATTGGTGATATTGTTGATTACGGAAATCAGCAATTAGAATGTCTCACACTGATTACCAAACTTATGTTAGAGTTTCCTGAGAGAGTACATGTTTTAAGAGGAAACCATGAAACTAAGTTAATCAGTAGCTTCTACGGTTTTGCTGTAGAAACTCAAGTTCGTCACAAGAAAGAAATTTACGATATAGCCCTCAAGATGTTTAAAGAAATGCCTATTGCGGCTGTTATAGATAATAGAATCTTTTGCATTCATGGAGGAGTGGGCGGATATGAAAATGGAGAGATTGTGCAACTCCCTGAGATCAGAAATCTTGAAAAATCTGATACTTTGGAGGGTGCGATGTATCAATTATTATGGAACGATCCTTCTGAGGATTTCGATGATAGCTCAAAATACTTTGACAGAGGTTTCAGAGGGAAGAGGACAAGAAGATATGGGAAAAGAGCGGTTGAAGAGTTCTGTAGAAAATCGAACATTGAAACAATAATTCGAGCACATAGTAGATATGATGAGGGGTACACAAGACTCTTTGAGGGTAGGTTGTGGAGTTTGTTTTCATCTAAATATTGGGATCCGAAAATCCCTCCAAAGGTTTTAGGTTGGAAAGAAAATAAATTTAGAATCTATGATTTATGGAAAGACACAGACATTAGAGAAAAATATGTGAATAAACTATTTGATGAAATAAAAAAATAAGAAAAGCTAAAGAGAAAATAAACTCTAATATGTATCAAACGCCTTAAAATCATTCTTACATGGTCTTCCAGCGCAAACTAGAGCCTTCTTTTCTATAGCTTTGATTAAGTATGACCAGCAAATCTCTAAACCAATTGGTCCATGATAACACATTTCATGTTCATGATTTTTGAGAGCTTCTTGGATTAGTTTATCATTAATTTGTCCTCTATTATTTTCAAACCACTCGTTGATGAAAGCGAATCTTTTAGTGAATGGATCCTTGAATAAATCTTTATCTTCTTGACTAACGAAATCTTGCATTTCGGGGGAATCATAGTGTAGTGAATTGAATGTAAATCCTGATTCAGGATAAGTAACATTGACTCTTTCTGCATGAGATTCTACTTTCGCAATCGAGCTCTCTTTGTCAATTATTACATATGTCTCTCCCCAAACTTTGGGTATCTTTTGTAAGAAGTCAACAGCTTCTTTTGTAGTTCTACAGTTATCAAGTATCCATCTTGTAGCGATGTTTAGTATAATTCCTGGACCATTGTTTTCAAAACTAGAAGAAGCAGAAGATAGAGCTACTCCTGCTTCGTTTATCCCACCATATCTTGAAACCAATGGCCAACTAAAAGTGAATCCTAGACTTTTCAATTTTCCTTCTGGTTCTATATAACACAGTCTTAAATTTTCGCTATCTTCCTCTTTCCATTCATGACTTCGAGCAAAGATGGGATTACCACTTTCTGTATGTTCCCCAGAGATAGCGAAAACTAAGCATGAAGTTTCAAATCTATGAGGAGTTAATTCAAGCGTTAATGGAACGTAGTAATCTATACCTAAATGATCAGAAATCCCTTTGAATTCTTCAAGTAAATCTGGAGTATATTTCTTTGCTATCTCCTCATAAGCATGTGATTTCTTGAGTACCTTCTCAGTGAATTTGGGAGGAAAACCTGATGTCTTTTCTAATTCTTTCCCTAATTGAAGACCTATCTCATAATAGGTTCCTTTCGCTTCTATCTTCTTCATATTATCTACCCTTTAGATTGTTGTTTTAATAGTTAAAAATATTATAAGAATTTAGTATTTAAACAAGTTTAAGAAAGGAAAAATTGATTAAAAAAAAAAGAAAAATGTAAAAATTTGTGATAATTTTGGTAGTTTAAAATCTTTTTTTTCTATACCTCTGGATTAGTACATATGCAAACAACAATGAGATTATTGGTAGAAATAGTAGACTGGTTTCACATGTTTTTTCTTGGAGCAACTTATGAGCTTTATCAAAGATATAAGTATATATGTTTTCATAATCAAGATTACTTATATCCCATGATCCTTGATTTAGAAGTAGAACTACTCCTAATGATTTTCTTATGAAGCAAGCAGAATAAAAACCAGCCCATGGTCCACCAGAAAGTCCTTGATAAATCTTATCTGAACCCAAAGTTTGTCTTACTCTCCAAGTTAATGCAAATTTATTTTTTTCTATTTCTGTATGCATGAGTTTAACAGTTGTTGCATTGAGAATACTCACACCATTATACTCTCCTTGGTTGAGATGAGTTAACATGTATTTTGACATATCTTCTACAGTTGAGAAGTATCCTCCTCCTCCAGGATTATATGAATTATTTAAGTAGGGTACAATTTCATTTGTTTTTGTAACCTCATTCCAATCATAACCTATTGCTAATTTTTCTGGTGAATAATCATCAGCGCTAAATCTGGTATTAATCATCCCTAATGGAGTTAAAATATTGTCTGTAACATAAGTATCAAAAGTAGTGCTAGTGATATTTTCTACTATAAGGGTTAGAATATCGATTGCAACATCAGAGTAACTCATACCTATTCCAGGCTGCCAATTCTCCCAATTATCTTCAGAATAATAAGAACCATTTTCATGAAAAAACTCATAGATAACAGTAGGGAAAGTACAAGTTCCATTACTTAATGAAGGCCAATAGTCCTCAAATCCTCTTCCTGTTCCCATTAAACTTGATTGATGAGAAAGCAGGTGTTTGATAGTAATAGTTGTATTCGGATAATATGGATTCTTCAATTCATATGGTATATAATTATTGAAATCATCCTCTAAACTGACTAGACCCTGTTCATATAGTTGAAGTATAGCTGTACCAGTAATCATTTTTGATGCTGAATTGAGATGATAAGCGATATCTGTTTCATTTTGTTCTCCGAATCCTTTAGTATAGAAAACTTCTGTTCCATTTAGTACACTAAAAGCTAAAGAATTTGCATGGAGATCTGACATTTTTGAAAGAAGATTTTCTTCGAAGGTTTCACTATAAATATCTAGAGGGATCCAGGTACATTCGTTAGCATAAGTTGGAGATATCATTAACATTATAGAAAAAAAAGCAAAACTCAATAATATTTTCTTGTTATTCATTTTTTCACCTTAAAATATAACTATACTACTTCAACTGGGAGATATAAAATAACTTGCCACAAACCATATTAATACTGTTATATGACATTTGCGAACGATGGGGAGTAGCGGAAATTACAAAGGACTTGAATCTAGCGGAAATGAATCTGTTGCACTACCAGGACCATCTATTGAATAAGCTCCAAGACCAGAATTCCATCCAGACCAGT
>JAEOTK010000316.1 GCA_016839875.1 Candidatus Heimdallarchaeota archaeon | reverse complement strand
GTCAAGGTAACATATACGTTGTTTGGGAAGATTATTCTGATTATGCTTCTTCAGGAACAGATCAGGATATCTTTTTCAAAAAGTGGAATTTTAACCTTAGAAGCTGGAGTTTGACAGAGGTTTTAACTCCCACAAGTACATTACCTTCTGTTTATCCAGAAATTGCTGTTGATATTGGAGGGAACCTACATGTAGTTTGGACGGATTGGGATGATATTGCTGGATCCAGCGGAACTGATCTGGATGTTTTTTACAGAAAATGGAATGCGTTCTTAGAATCCTGGGAAGCGACCCAACTAATTTCTATTGCTAGTTCAGATCTCTCTGTGACACCAGAAATTGCAGTTGATTCTCTTGGAAATGTTCATGTATCTTGGAAAGACCACACTTCAAAGCAAGACATCCATTATCGGAGATGGAATAATGCTACACTTAGTTGGACTTCAACAGAAATTGTTTCTTTCGAAAGTTCAGCTGTTGTAGCCCAAGGGCATGATATGTTCGTTGATTCATCAGATGATTTACACATTGCATATAGTGATAGTTCCAATATTATTAGCTCAGGTACAGATTATGACATATATTATAAAAAATGGGATTTTAGCACTAGTACTTGGTCAGCAATAGAATTAATCAGTGAAGAACTTAACGATGATTCATACAATCCCAGTATGGATATTGATTCTCTTGGAAACATTCATGTTGCTTGGAGAGATGATACAGATACTCATGCTGCAGGTACAGATCATGACATTTTCTATAAATACAGAGATTCTTCAACTAATTCATGGACGCAATTTGAAGTTGTTTCTTGGACCAGTTCTCTTGAATCTAAACTGCCAGATCTCGCAGTTGATAATGATGATTCAGTTCATATCGTTTGGGAAGATCGTACAGATATAGACAATGTTGGTGCTGATTACGATGTTTTTTATCGAAAAATGAAATCAGATCTGAGAACTACTTTAACATGTGTCTCATCAACTTCTAACCTATCTGCAAGTGATCCTAGAATCTTCATCGATGATTCAAACTATGTAAGTGTTGTTTGGTCAGAATCTGGAGCTATACTAAATTCAGGTACTGACTTTGATATTGTCTATCGTAGATATCTCGGTCCACTAGAAGCACCACTTTTAGAACCTATTATCCCAAATCCTTCAGAGACTAATAATGTTGATCTATCCTGGAATGAAATAGGAGGAGCGAAAAAATACCATGTATATCGTTCAACATCTTTCATAATGGATGTTGCAAGTTTAACACCTATCTCAACTGTTTCTCTGAATAGCTACATTGATTCTTTACCAGCTGAAGGATACTATTACTATGTTATCGTTGCCGATAATGAAATTCTAAATGGAACTATTTCCAACTGCCAATATGTTCATTACGAACTCCCCTCTCTACGTGAATTCACCATCGTCACAAGTTTAATCGTAGCTTCATCGCTGATAGTTTTTGCCATAGTCCGATACCGTAAAAAACAAACTTAACACAATACTTTCCTTTTTCTTTTTTCTTTATTTTAAAATTAAATTAAAAATTGTACTCTAATCAAAATAAAATTTGAAGAGAATTGATTAGTTTAAGTGATTACCACAATTGGTACAGAATTTCATCTTTTCTGTAACTTTCATCCCACAAAAATCACAGAAGGATACTCCACTAACAATTACTTCTTCTACTTCTTGTGGTTTAACTACTTTACTCTCTTCATTTACCCAATAGGGATTTCTTGTTGGTCTGTAAGGTTCATATCTTACGTATCTTTGTTGATTAGCAGATCTTTGTCTTGCTCTCCTTCTAGCTGAACTGGAAATACCAACTATGAACAGGATAAAAATTATTACTCCTAAAGAAGGCAATGGCCAGAAGTTATAATGAAAGAATCCTGTATATAATCCAAAGAACATAAGAACACCTAAACCTATCAATAGGAAGGCTATAAAACTACCAACATTGTTTCTGTGTCTATGTCTATTTGTGTGCATTTCTAAGATATTTTGTACACGGAGAGTTATAAACCACTCCAAATAAAAATGCCAAAAAGCTAGAGTGCAGTTACTTTCTTACTAGTTCTTTAACGAAATCAATAGACTGAAAAATCAGATCCATTTCCTCACTAAAACTTTCAGGATCATCTTTTGTCATATGTACCCATTCTTTCATCTTATTTCCTAAAGGAGCAAAAGAATCAAATCCATCGGAATTTTGTATTAGATCATCACATTTCTCCTTTGGTAGTTTCAATGTCAAACCCGACTCAAAAACGCTAGCGAATAATTTTCCGTTTATGTAATAACCTGGTAATCCAAAAGCATTCCCTGGTTCAATATCAGGAATGTCTAGCAATATATCATCAACTATCAGTTTTATTTCCTCATCGAAAGAAAATTTAGGCATAGGTCATAGTCTCGAATGAATCATATAAATTTGTGGAAGTATCAAAACATGAGAAAAGAATAAATGAAAGTTTCGTTCTTTATAATCAAGATGAAACAACCTTTGCAATTTGATATTTTATTCATTCGTTTAACTTACTGGATAGGGGCGATTATGGATTTGCTAGTTGCTCTTTCAATGACTTTGTACACATTCTTTGAAATTAATATAGGAATGAATTATCCTACACCTACTACTGAAACTAGATTTATGCTTATTACAGGAATGGCTTTAATGTGGGGGTGGACAGTTTTACTGATATGGGGAGAAAGAAAACCGATAGAAAGAAGATTGATTCTATTATTCACTGCATTTCCAGTTGTTTTTGGCTTATTTATTGGTGAACTAGTTTTATATCTACAAGGTTATGCTAGTCAAACTCTTGTGCAATTTTCTATTTTTCAGACAATACGATTCATATTATTCAGTATCTTTTGTGTGAGTTTCTTCTTAGCGAGAAAGAAAGCAATTTCCAAACAATAAGATATTCATGTAAATACAACATCTGAAGAAATTGAATCATTACTTTCTTATGGTCACCATCTGGTCACTTTTTCTCATCAGCTTCTTATTGAGTGACCACCTATGTTAACATAGTGAAACAAATGGCAGCAAAAATCAAACAAAAAGAAAACGAAACCCAAAGTCAATGGAATTACCAACAAATATCTAGAAAGATTGACAAAAAAGTCATTGGATATTACAATGGTCATGCATTTACTTACTAATGGGATTTGTTAGAGTAAATCTAGAAATCCAAGAGTGAATTTTTCGATTTTGTCCCAATCTCTTAGATCAGTATATGCATTATCATCAGGCTTCTCACCTGATGCTTGTTGTGCAGCTATTTTCAACAATTTCTTATCCAACCAGCCCATTCTTGAGGTTTCTGTGAAATCCATTAATCCTCCAAATGCATCATAATAATCAACAGTTACTCCCAGATTCTTGCATGCATCTAGTGTATAATCAACTTTTACTTTTTCATACGTATCAGGTTGTGCTGCATATGCTGAACAAACATAGAATCCTTTTGGACCTTTGAATGAGTTCAACTGTTCTTTATAGTTACTAACAAATTTCTTCATTTGCTTTGTCCATTGACCAATCTTGATTCCTGTTCCCATCATAACTCCATCATAATTATTCAGATCAGGAATTCGGTCATCTGGTAAGTCCTTCAGATTTAACACTTCTGCTTCTACTTCTTTTTCTCGAAATGTTTCAGCCATTTTACCTGCTACACCCTCAGTTGCACCATAACGAGTGCCGTAAAGTATTAGTATTTTCTTTGACATTTGAATTACTTCTCAACAAAACATTTCAGTCCATTCTTTTATAGATTTGCAAACAACGATTATTTTGACAAAAAATTAGTTTTATTTACGAGAACACCTACTGTTATTTAACATGTCTTCAAAGAAGAAAAAATCAGACAAAGAATGGAAGTTAGAACTAACTCCTGAACAGTATAGAATCTTACGATTGAAAGGCACAGAAAAACCTTTCACAGGTGAATATTTAGACAACAACGAAGAAGGTACTTACAAGTGTGCAGGTTGTGGGGAAACTCTGTTTGATTCTGAAACAAAATTTGATTCAAAGTGTGGATGGCCATCTTTCCATTCCCCAAAGGAAGGAGAAAATATTAAAGAAAAACTGGATACTTCTCATGGAATGATTAGAACAGAGGTTTTATGTAAAAACTGTGGAGGGCACTTAGGTCATGTTTTTGAAGATGGACCACAACCTACAGGATTAAGATATTGTATTAATTCTGTTTCATTAAAATTTGAAAAAGAAGAAAAATGAGATAATCATCATTTTTCAAGAACTTTCTTTATTTCTGCTTCAACAAGTCTTATTGCATCTCTTTTAAGATCTTCCAGAGCTTGTTGTTTTGCTTCTTCAGTAAGATAGGTTTTCGCTTCTATTTCAGGTCGCATCTTTTCGATTACAGCATTGATGATATCACTCTTTATGATATCCATCTTTACTTCTTGTTCCTCAGTAGCTTCTACTACCACTTCCTCAACTATTTCCTTAACTTCCTCTGCTGGTTCATCGATGAATTCTTCGACTTCCTCTACAAATTCCTTGACCTCTTCTGCTTCTTCCATTACTTCTTCCTCGAATTCTTCAACTTCTTCTTTGATCGTCTCGATTTCTTCGACTACTTCTTCCTTAACTTCGTCAATTTCTAGTTCTACTTCTTCGACGACCTCTTCAACAAGCTCAGGTTCTGCAACTTCCTCTTCTTCTTTGAGTACTTTTTCAATCAATCCCCAAATCTGATCATCTATTCTAGAAACTGCTTCATCAACTAGTTTTTCAATAGCTTTTTCAGCAAGGTCCATTGCTTTGTCCTTAACTGTCTCACTAGTGGGTAATATTTCTTCTAATTTAGGTGTTATAGCAACCATAATGACCTTTGTCAAGGAGTCTTTAACCTTATCCAAACCTAGTTCCTTGATTGTTTCAAGGTTGAGATCTACAGGTTCTAGCTCTTTTAAGGTCTCTTGAATTTCTTCTTCCAATTTATCTATAGTTTCTTGGATTTCCTTCTTCTTTTCTTCATCAGTTTCTTCTTCTAGTTTCTTCTTCTCATCTTCTTGTTTGCGCTTATTCTTAACTATAGTTTTATTTTTGTCCTTCACAAGCTCTTTCAGCTTGTCAGTATAATTTTGGATGAAGGGAGGAATGTAATTTTCAATTATCTGTTTTATCTCAGTTACCATTGCATCGTCAATTGGGTTTTTAGGAACCTCTACTTCAGGTTTTGAAGGAATTTCAACTTCAGGTTTTTTTGGAGCTTTATCTTTGAATTTCTTAAACATATAATTCACTTCCAGATTTTATCTAATGCGTATAAGTTCAAATATATCTAAGAGTAGTAATTCCCGAATATAAACTTTATATTAGTTCTCGCACAATTTTTCTTTTTCAAATACTACAGAAAACAATAAATAGGAAATCTATAATGGTTGGATATGGCTCAGACACAAGACACAAAGAAGAAATCAGGTAGTGGTTTCAAATACCTCGCTATTTTAGTAGGCTTAATGATAATAGGTGGAATAGTAACCGCTTTAGTGTTTATTTTTACAAGCTTAGGAATGGATACTGATATTGATAGATTGATGATAGGTGTCTACATAATGTATGGAGTTGCAGGTTCAATTCCTTTGCTAGTTATGCCAACCTTATTTGGATGGTTATTTAGCAAGAGAAAAACCATGGTCTCTTCACTACAGAGTTTTAAACTTTCTAAGATTGGTCCATATGCTCCCGGATACAAACCTACTACAGCTAAAAAGCAAAGATTCTGTGATTACTGTGGTTTTCAAGTCTACTCTAATGAAAGAGAATGTCCTGAATGTGGTGGTCCAGTTAGAGGTATAAAAACAAGTTATATCACCTAACTTTTTTCCTTTAATCCCAAGCGAAATAAATAAAAGCAGAAGAATTTCTGAAAGAACCATGATTAATGCTCTTTACATCATATCTCCAGGAGGAGTGCCTGTATATTTTTACAATCCAATTACTCGAGAAGATCAACTTGCAGATGCCATATTATTTTCTGGATTAATAGCTGCTATCAGGAATTTCTTGGTTGAGACTAATATAGGTGAACCTGAGCAATTTACTACTAAAAGCAATGCTGTCTATCTAGAAGCAACCAACTGTTTTGCCGTTGTTCTCATTAAAGATATTGATGACAGCATTCCTTCTTCAGAAGTAAAAGATTTACTCTCTGCACTTACAACAGAAATAGGAAAGTTCCTTCCTGATGATCAGGCGTGTAATGTTCTTGAGGAAGAAGAAGCTGAAATGATCAGAGATATAGCTGATAAAATAATGAAAGAAAGAGGATTTCTCAAAATCTAATAATATTTATTTCTTCTTTCTTCTGAATACTTTCTTCCATGGTATCCACTTTGATACTTCACTTTTGTATTTTACATAATCTTCCCCAAAATTTTGTTCGAGTAGTTTTTCTTCATAAGATGCGATGTAGTCATAGAAAATGACTATTATTACAAAAAATCCCAATGATGTCAATGATAAAGTTGGTATTATTAATCCCACATATAATAAGATTGATCCCATATACATTGGATGTCGTACATAACCAAAAACTCCAGAAGAAATTACAGCTGGAGACTCTTTCACTTCATCAAAGACTAAATTATGAGCTTTAAAAGCTAGGAAACCAGCAAAGGGGAGAATTATACAAGCTAATATTCCTCTGACATAATGTGGTACATATTGAACTAGAAACGTAGAGAAATGAAATACAAAAGAATCCAAAATCCAGATAATTAAGAAACTTACCAAGAAAATCAGTTGACCTATGTCAGATAATCTATGTTCTCCAGATAAATCCTCTCTTTCTTCATAATGCTTTCTTACATGACCTTTCAGTTCATTGCTTTCGTCTGTCATTCAAAGAAATTCTATTTCACCGACCTATATAAATATTTTTGAATTATTACCCACAAATAGAATAATTTAAAAATAAACAAGAGAAATGATTTATGAATAATAACT
>JAEOTK010000315.1 GCA_016839875.1 Candidatus Heimdallarchaeota archaeon | reverse complement strand
CATTTTCTTTGGTGTGACTATACCCAACACAGTAATTGAAGGTGATGTATTATATCTTGTTTTTAGAGACGAAGAAGGTGCCCCTATACATCAGGCACCACACGATATTAACGGCAAGTATGGGCAAAATCATGATGTTATAGCAATGTACATGCATAATAACCATACTATAGATATGTTAACAGATGGAATAGAAGCACATACAGCCTATCCAAGTGAATACGTTGCTGATACAGATGCTGGCGGAGTAAATAATGGAATAGGTAAATGCTATCTCAATGGTACTCATGTTACAGTTGAAACTCGGAAACAATTCAACACAGGTGATACATTAGGTCAAGATTTTAATCTCGTGGTTAATGGTTCTATTGATATGTTTATTTGGTTCTGGGATGGCGATCTTGGGAAGCATTATACTATGTTACGACAAGCAGATAATGATTATGACTATCTCAAATTACTAATTAATTGTACAGGTGTTTCACCAGTTCCAGTGGTTTACATATTTCTTGGTGTCATTGTAACTTCCGTAGCTAGCATACTCTATAAGAAGAAACGAAAATAAACTCGTCTTCTTCCTCCATTTCTTTTTTTATCAAAAAATTAAAAAAAAAAGAAGTTGTGAGACTTCTTCTTACACGTATTCAATTGTTGCAGGTGGTTTTTCTGTAACATCGAAATAGACATTTCTAACATCTGGAAATACAAGCAATTTATCTTTCAAGTCGAGTAGTAATTCGATTGGTAGCTTTGTAACTGTGGCAGTTCTGGCATCTATACTGTTTATTGATCGTATAACAGCATCATATGTTCCGGATTCTTGTCCACCTAAGAAGTAAAAAACTCGGTTGTATCCTTCGATTTCTCTTGCTTCTTTCACAAGTTTGTCATAGCTCCATTCCCCTTTAACAATTTTAGGAGAATCATAAGTTCTAAGTCCATCTCGTATACCTGTAACTTCTGATTTTTCTGCGTCTTCAAAGGTTGCAGCAAAAACTTGGAAAGGTTCTTGTTCCCCTTTTTCATTAATAATCATTGTTTTGTTGTGTTTCTTCAAATAGTATTTATCTACTGCAGATTCTACTAGATCATGGATTTTCTTCTGAAAAGCAAGTTTTTCTTCTGTTACTGGACCGATAATTCTTGCTGCTAAAGCTGGTCCTGGAAAGGCTTTTCTGTAAACCCAGTTATGTGGCATTCCAAGATATTGTAGGACATTTCTTACTTGATTTTTTGTTAATGCTGCCACTGGTTGAACTGTTGCTTCAACATCATAAGTGATTTCAACGTTGTGTTGGCTTTTCACGAAACCTTTGCCTTTTTGCGCTTCTCTTAATGCAGTTTCTTCTTCAAAAGACATGGTTTCTTTTAACTCGTCCATCTCTACACCAAAGCTTTCTTCCAAATCAGGTAAGATGGTTCCATCAACAAGTAAGTCACAGCTTGCGTCCTTTATGATTTTATCAAATGTGCTTGAATAGGCTTTTTTGAATAGTTTTATTTTGTTTTCTGCGTCACCTTCACCGAAAATCTGTGGTAGAAATTCACTTCGAATGTCCACTATCATTACATCTGGAAACATTTCTTTGATGTGCTCTCTTTCTTCTTTACCTCGAATGATCCTCATTAATCCGTGATCAATAAAAACCGGTAGAACATTGACTTTTGCTCTCTTAAGTAAGAGATAAGCAGCAGAACTATCAATTCCACCTGAAAGAGCCATAAAGACCTTCTTCTTTTTCACATGCTTGTGAATAAATTCAATTGCCTCTTTTACAAAGCTTTCCGCATCTGTAAATTCGGTCAAAAATCTGTGATTGAGCATAGCTTAAAATTATATGAAGATATAATAAGAGTTGCGTACACAAGATTGTGTTAACTATTTCCTTCTTCTTACATAAACTCTTACTAAGATCATTAGACTTAATCCTGAGATTACTAAACTCACTTGATATCCGGGTGTTCCATTTGTAGTTGGTCCTGTAGATACTTCACCATCTGTTAGATTATCTGAATAATAGTTTTGACCATCTATGTATGATGCATGAACACTAACATATTGAGGATTTAGGATATCTGTAATCAAACTAAATGAGGGTATTCGTGTTTTTAAACTATCACCAATTATAACTATTGAACTTTGAGTTATATTAACAACAATAGGGATGCCTTGGTCATCATATAAGTATGTTCCAGCATAATTAATAGTTCCACCACTGAATTGAGTAAATGATCGATTATTGGAATTACTATCTCCATCCCAGAACACATTCATGACATAGATATAATTAGCTGAGTATAAAGGAGTACCATCAAATAACAATATCATATCCAATGCATTGACTATAAATTCAGTAATGTCAATTTCATCATGGAAATCTCCAGTTGAAATAAGAGTGGTATTTTGATAATGCCTAACATCGTTAATTGGATCAATAATAGAATAGGGTGGACTCTTTACTTCGAAAAACTGAACAAAAATCAACAAGCAAGCTATAGATATTGTCAAAAATAATTTCTTCTTCATATCCTCACAAACTTCAAACTTATTATTTGTTCCTTGTTATTAAAATCTACAGTTGTAAACATGAAAATGGAAGAAGAACGGAAATCTAGATTTTTTACTTTCGTGCTCTTATAGCATTCCAAAAAAAATAAGACAAATCTTTTTCCTAATCATCAAAAAATTTTTCAATTTCATGTCTTTTAATTAGACTAGGAAAAAGGGGCAAATTAATTTGAGAAGAAGAAATATTCTCATAATATCTAGTGTTATTGTTCTAGTTTTAGGTTCAATACTTGTTGGAGTATTAGTTCCTTTGAGCAACAAGAGTTTTGGTAACTTTTCAGGGGAATCACTAATTGAAGGTTCAGCTGCAACTTTTAATATAACAGAAGACGTAATAACTGAATTTGGAACTTATTCACCACAAATACAGGAATATACGCCACAGGTTCCATACAAAGAAATTTGGGCGAATCTTGGTAATGTAGATAAACAAGAAATAACCGTTTCATCAGAACTAAAAGAACAACTGGCAACATATGGTTTTGCATTAAAACAACTTGATAATTGGGATTTATTTGATATTTATACTCTTGATAGAAATCCATATTTCGTTTCAACAGATGTTTGTTTGCATCTCTTCCACTTAATGTATGATTTTAGTTTGAAGTTAATTGAAGTCTCACAATTTTATAATAGCTTCAATCTTCTTTTAGAAACACTTCGATCAGAACAGATTGATTTATACAATAGCATTGCTGATCCAGTTATTAAATCTGCTTTGGAAAAAAATATTGCTTTTCTATCAGTGATGAACTACTTTTTCGATGAAAACATGACAGCAATCCCTGAAATAGGTAAAAATCTTGCAGTTCAAGAGATATTTAATATTGGAAATGAATCAACAACCACTTCAAGTATCTTTGAATATCTTGAGTATTTCGAGTTATACCAGGTTCGAGGACATTACAATGATCATTATTTATTACCTAGCTACTT
>JAEOTK010000314.1 GCA_016839875.1 Candidatus Heimdallarchaeota archaeon | reverse complement strand
GTGATTTCATTACAATTCTGGACATTAATGATTTTGTTATATTAGCGATTATTGTAATGGTAGGAATTCCAACATTTCTTATTATTTATAGAGAAGAGAGAAGGCAATCAAGAATTGATGAAAACCTTCCATATCTCCTACGAGAAATTAGTAATGCTCAGAGAACAGGTATGAGTCTTCCCCGAGCAATCCAAGAATCAGCAAAAAGACATTATGGTCCTTTAACACCGGAATTACGGAAAATGTCTAGCAAAATCTCTTGGGGTATTCCTTTCAATAAAGCAATGGAAGATTTCCAAGAATCAATCAATACTCCTCTTGCTCAGAGAGCTACCTTGTTAATACTAGAAGCAGAAAGATCTGGTGGTAATCTGGAAGAAATTTTCGAAGCTACAGAAAAGTATGTTCAAAGTTTGTTAGATCTTAAGAAGGAAAGGGAAGGTTCAATGAAACCTTATGTTTACATAGTTTATGCTGCTTATATAATATTCATATTAGTAGTTGTGATACTCTTCTTGTCGTTCTTCATTCCTTTTGGATCTGCAAATATTTCACAAGAACAAACAGCAGGAATCTTCCTATTAGAGATAGATTTGGATACTTTAGAAGTGCTGTTTCTCCACATGTTAGCTGTTCAAGGATTTTTCTCCGGTTTAGTTGCAGGTAAAATGTCTAAAATGTCAATCAAAGCAGGTTTAATGCACTCTGTTGTATTAATGTTCATCGGATGGTTTGCTTTCAAGATACTTATACAACCTGATAATCCCCTTATATCGCTAAATATATGATGATCAAAATTGGTGAAATCACATGGGTAAACTAGAAGACGATATTAAGTCATTAAAGGATGAAGTAGAAGAAATAAAACGATTAATAAACCAAATAAGTTTCAACGTAGTTAGAGTAATGGGCACTTTGGATAAAGGTGTTGCTCCAGCTGTAAGTGGTGATTCAGAAGGTGTTGTTGGTTCCGTTTCTGTTGATTTAGGACCTCTTGAAGATAGAATTGAGCGAATAGAACAAGAAATGAGTACAAAAAGCGATTTTTCCACTTTAAATGATAAAGTAGAAGAACTTGTATCGGAGAGAATTAAGAAAGCAGATGAAATGCAAGAAAGAGCATCTAATTTGCTTGATAAAGGAATGGAATTAGTAGAACTAGAAGCAACACTTGCAGAGATTAAATCTTTATTAGAAGAAAGAATTCTTGGTGATGAAGTAGAAGAATAAAGGAGAATAGAAAATTGGTATTTAATCTTCATAAACTCACGAGAAACCGCAGAGGACAAGTTAGAGGGGTAGACTTCGCTTTGGCTATGTTAATATTCATAGTAGCTTTTAGTCAAATAATAATAGTTCTTTCAAACCTCCTAATCCCCTCGCTTGTACAAATGGATACATATTCTCAAGAGCAAGATTTGGATACTCTTTTCAGCAACATCGTCTATTCTCAAGGACATCCTGCTGATTGGGGAACAATAGGAAATACTTACTTGTCGGATTTTAAAGTTGGTATATTAGGTGACCAAGGGAGTCTCGATTTTACTAAGATTAATAGATTATCTTCAGGTATAATGGATTTCTGGAAAGTAGACTACATAAGATCAAAAACGTCATTTGCATTGATCAAAGATTTTGCATTGGAAATTTACTCTCCTATCTCCATATCAATTAATAGTGTCAATATAGCATTTGATAAGATTACAGTTAATGGAATGGTAACAGAATACCAAACTCCAGTCGATGATGCAGAAATCTGGGTATTCTCAATAGATGCTAGTAATAATGTTGCCACAAATTACACAAAAACTAAGGATATTTCTGGTGTTATTAGCTTTAAGTCCACATTAAATGTAAATACAACTAATTATTATTCCATTGTCGCTTTTGCTCAAGTTGGTGAAATATATCAAGATTATACAGTCTTGAGGATGGAAAAAGAAGTATCTGGTTTAGATTACTTCCAATCAGATTTCGTTCTCAGCCCTTTTGCTAAAGAAAATACTGATTTAAAGACAAGTGCAATCGATATTAGTACATTCCGTAAACCATTAAGTGATGAAGCTCAAGCTTTTGTATTATTTCCATATAACGACTTTGCTATTACTCATAGAACAACTGCGTTAGCTCAAGTAAGTAATGATGAAGGTCAAATTTATCTAGCAGAGAATGTTCCTGTTCCATCAGATGGTTTAGCTGTTGTAGTTGTACAAGAAAGAGAAGGAACTGATTACCGCGCAGGATTTATAGGTATTCCAATGTTTTTAACTGAAAACCTAGGAGGTACATACGGTCCTATCTCCCAGATGCCCAGTTCTTCATTTATTTCAGTGACTCACACATTGATGGTACGAAACGTACTTGTAAAATGTCAGATGTGGTATTGGTGATAAAAATGAAAAGATTAGCTAAAAACAAAAAGGGTCAATTGTTCATAATTGAAGCGTTCATAGCTGTATCTGTAATGATCATTATGGTAACAGCTTTGTATGAAGTTCAACTTGCGACTCAACCCTCTTCAGAACCAAACTTCCAAGATGATATTTACAACACACTAAAGCTCCTAGATCAAAATGGTCTTCTGGATGAATACATTATTACTGTTAAGACTGGTTCCCCTGCAGAAATAATTGATATTAAAACTGTATTAAAACAATCGATTTATGGAATATTACCAGATAATGGAGAGTTTCAATTATTCTGTGAGAATATGAATTCCAGTTCTGAAATGAGTAATAGTTGGATAAATCAAGCGTTAACATTACCAAAAGAAACTATTGGAATAGATTATTTGATTACAGAAGTAAATGGAGCATTTGAATCATATATATTCCACTTTCAAGTGTGGTTAAAAGGTGTATAAAATGAAGAAGTCAATAATTAAGAATCGCAAAGGACAAGTCTTTCTTCTATTGGCCATAGTGATTTTAATCTACTTAATCCTTCTTTCTACAACTGTATACCATATAACCCAAAGTCCATATGTAGTCCCAGCTCCTAATCAAAAACAACTTTCTAATTACATCGATAATTCAATTACAGCTATTCAGGATTTAGCTGAAGCTTCATTATCTCACTCATCTTATGGAGCAACTAGACCTGAAGTGATTGATTTTGTTCTGGAAGGTTTAGATGATATTGAGTATTATCTTGATAATCACAATTTGCCTGCTGTTCTTTCGTTAGATGAAGTTGATTTTAGCTTATATAATACAAGTACAGGAATCAATCCTGTTTTCATTCATACAAGCTTCAATGTTACTCTACAAATTGATAGTCCTGATGTTTATTACGATGGAACTTTTCTAATTGATTTAACATACTATTTAGAAATATCAGAGACTGCAGGGAGTGAAAACTACGTTTATCTGTATAAATTTAACAATGGAATTAAAACTATGATTAATAATGGAGAAATAGAGATCAGTCCAGTTACTACAGTTTATAATATGGGTGATGGTAGCTACTTAGCTGATCTTCAGATTGGACAAACAATCACAGTTACTTTTCTGCATAATATTGTATTATCAATGGAACTATAGTTTCTCCTTCTTAACTATTTTTTAGATCAGTTTACATCAATTTCATGGTCTTCATCTTTTTGACTCTCTTTCCTTTCAATCACTACTTCAAGAACTCCATTCTTGTATTTAGCTTTAGCAGTTTTGATATCTACAGGAACTGGTAAACTGACTGATTTTTCATATTTTCTTGTTTTTGAATGAGCTTTTATTGTTAGAGTTCTTTCAGATCCAGTCAGTTGAACATCTCCTTTGTTCACACCTGGAACTTCAGCTATTACCCTCACATGTTCATCTTCCTTGAAAACATCAATCAGAGGTTCTCTTACATCTGAAGTTTCAATATTTCCGTATTCTTTTGGTTTTAGGTTTCCAAATTGACCAAAATTTGGTTTTCCATCTGGATCAACTCCTATTTTAAAACCATAAACAAATGGATTTTTGAAAATCTCCTCAAATTCGCTCGAATCCACATTTTCAAGATTTTTCATCAAATTCTTCATCATTTCATCTATCATTTTTCCGAAAGAAGAACCTTTGAAGTTTGGAAATATTCTCTCCATTATTTCATCCATATTGAAATTCTCAAATGATGAAAAGAAATCAAAAGGTGAAGAGAATTCATCTGGAAAATCATCTGAAAAATCATCTGGGAAAGTTTTTTTCTTCTTTTTCTTATTATCGTCTTCGTTCATTCTCTCAACCACATTGGTTATTATCAAGAATTCTTAGTAATATTTGTATTTAAATGCAATTATTTAATGAAAAAATAAAGAAATAAAAGACTCCCTCAATCTTATGTTTTTAATCCCTTCCTAGCTTTTTCAAGTGCTCTATCAGGATCTGAGTTATATTCTTGGATTACAGATGCTACATCTTCAAAGTATCTTATTCTTTTCTTAACCATCCATCTGAGAACAGTCTTTCTTTGCTCCAACTCATCAAAAATAGCTTGCTCTTCTAATCCTGTGTTTTCCATGATTTTCTCAAGAACATAGCTTCTTCCAAAATAGATGAAAGTATCATCTTTAGGATTCCATTGATAGAGTTTGTTTGTTAAAATCTCTTCAGTAACTGGGTCTAAACCTATCAATTCAGTAACAGATTGTGTTCTACGAGCAAATTTAGATTGCAATCTAACTTTTCGGATTACATGGATTAAATCTAGAGATTTCATCATTGAACGAGGAATGTTCATTGGTTTGCTTTCCAATCTATGAATAACTCCTTCAACTGAATCACCATGGATTGTTCCAAGTCCTCTATGACCAGTACTCATTGCTTGGAACATTGCATAAGCTTCATCACCACGGATTTCACCCACAATGATATAATCAGGTCTTTGCCTCATTGCAGCTCTGAGTAGTTCATACATTGAGATTTGTCCTCTTCTATATCCGGATTCTGTTGTTTCACCGAATCCTGATCTCACAACACTAGGTATCCAGTTTTCATGAGCTAGGTTGAGTTCAGCAGTATCTTCTATTGTTACTACCTTTAGATCTGGTTTTATCATCATTGCTATTGTATTCAGCAGTGTTGTTTTTCCAGCTGCTGTTCCCCCTGCAATTAGAGTACTGATGTTATGTTCCATTGTAAACCAATAGAAAGCTGCTATGTCCAGATCAATTGTATTGTATAGAATAAGATCTGTTATTGTAAATGGATCTGCCTTGAATTTCCTTACTGTAAAAGTTGAACCTCTTTGTGTTACTTCCTTTCCATAAGTTAATTGGATTCTGCTTCCATCTGGAAGAGATGCATCTAAAAGAGGATTCGCAATACTAATATGTCTGTTAGCTCTTTGTGCAAGTTTAATGATAAAACTATCTAGTTCTTCTGTTGTATCAAAAGAAACATTTGTTGAGATAGATTCAT